>DATJQA010000027.1:0-4796 GCA_035506115.1 Minisyncoccota bacterium
GAAAGAATAGATGTTCGCCCGCTTCAAACCCGCCTTCCGGGCCGATTCGGCGACGAACTTCGCGCGCGGTCCGACGGTCACGAGCACGTTCACCGCTTTCGCCACCTGCGCGCCGAGGGCTTCGTGCGCCGGCACGGCGTACTTGCCGAGCTCCAGCATATCGCCCAAGACGGCCACGCGCCGCTTGGCCGGCAAAGCATCCAAAGTTTCCAAGGCCGCCGTCATCGAGAGCGGGCTGGCGTTATAGGAATCGTCGATGACATAAGTCCCCGGTATCATGCCCGGCTCTAGGTTCAAGCGGTGCTCGGCTGGCTGATAACGGCGCAAAGCCGACGTCATCGAGGTAAAGGTCATTCCGAAAATGAAACCGACCCCGAAAGCCGCGCCGACGGCATAGGCCTGCGGCTTTCCGAAAGCCCCGTCGAGCTCGATGGGCACCGTCGTGCCGCCGTAACTTATGTTGAATCGGATGCCCTGCGGGTCCGGCCCGCGGAAAAAGTATTCGAACTCGGAAAGTTGGATGTTCGCGTTCTTGCTGAAACCGAAGGTCAGGACGTTCGCCCGCGTTCGGTCGCGGTAATCCATCGTGAGCTCGTTGTCCGCGTTCAGAATGGCGTAGCCCGCTTCCGGCAGGCATTCGATGATGCGGACCTTCTCCAGGGCGAGCGCCTCCGGGTCCTTAAAGAACTCCACGTGCGGCGGGATGTTGCCGATGCCCGTCACAATGCTCACGTTCGGGCTCGCGATGCTTATCAAATATTTCATATCGCCCGGATGGTCCACGCCGTACTCAAGAACAAGGATGTCCGGATAATCAACGGTGACGATGAGGTTCCAAAGCGCCCGGAGAATGACGCGCGGCCAGAAAAATATGCCTTTTATCTTTTCGTAATCGCCCAGAATGGTGAGCGGCACGCCGAGCTCGTTGTTGAAATTGCCGCGCGCGTAGCGCACGGACCGTTCGGCTGAAAGAACAGCGCCGATGGCAAGCTTCGCCGACGTTTTGCCGGCGCTCCCGGTGATGGCCACGACGCCCGGCCGGTAACGCCACATCGTCGCCTGCGCGAGACGCTTCAGAAGGGCTTGGAGAAGTTTTACGAGCGGGGCCTTCATATTACGGCGTGGACGGTCCCGGCGCGGCGGGCGCGCGGTCCGGAGGAATATCATAATACGTCAGGATGAACTGCGCGAGGTCGCGGAAGGCCGGCACGACCGTGAGGCCGGCGAGCGGCGCGCCTTCCGGCTCGTCCAGGCGGATGAGGATGACGAAACGCGGATCGCTTGTCGGACCGAAGCCGACGTAAGTATTGATGACCTGATCGGTGTAAGTATGCGTCTTGAAATCCGGCACGAAGGCCGTACCCGTCTTACCCGCGAGCGTGTAGCTGTCCAGCCGAGCAATGACCGCTTTGTCCACGGCCGAGACCATCATCCCCGTCACGGCCGCCGCCGTTTCCGGCGAGATGACGCGCCGGATGACCTCCGGCTTCTGCGTGGCGTCAATGTAGGGCCGCATCAGGAGGCCGCCGTTCGCAATGGCCGAAACGGCGTTAATAAGCTCGATGGTCGTCACGGCCACGCCTTGCCCGTATGAAGCCGTGGCGTAAACGATGTTCGGCGCGTTCGACGTGAGCTGATGGAAATCGCCGGCCACTTCACCCGGCAGGTCGATACCGGTCTTCTCGCCGAAACCGAAGGCTGTGAGATATTTCCGGAAAATAGTACCGCCCATCGTCCGTTCCGCAAAAGCCGCGCCGGTGTTCAAAGATTTTTCGATGACGTTCGTCATCGTCTGGAGGCCGTAGGCCTTGTGGTCCCAGTTCATTATCTTCGCGCCGTTCTCGATGAGCACGCCGGTGTCATTGTAGGTCGTCTGCGGCGTTATCTTGCCGGCGTCGATACCGGCGGCCATCGTGATGACCTTGAAGACCGAGCCGGGCTCGTAAATGGCCTGAACGGCCGGGTTCAGGAAACCTTCCACTTTGTAATCGCGGTAATTGTTCGGATCAAAGGTCGGGTTGCTGCCCATCGCGAGGATGCGACCGGTCTTCGGCTCTTCAACGATGACCGTCCCGGCTTTCGCGTTGTGTTCCTGGATAAGGCCGGCGAGCAGACGCTCCGCTTCGAGCTGGATGTTCGGGTCGATGGTGAGCGTGACGTCCTCGCCCGGCGTTGGCGGCACGATGTGGCCGTCCTTTAGTTCGCCCGGCTTGCCAGCCAGGCGATCCTGGTCGAACGCTTCAAGGCCGTAGCGGCCGACGTCATCCGGCGTCTTATCGCTCGGCCCGACGAATCCCAGAACGTGGGCCGCGAGCGTGCTGAACGGATAGACCCGCTCCGGAAATTCCTCGACGTAGATGCCTTTTATCTCCAGGTTGCCGACGTGAGTCGCGTCATCGTCGCTCGCCCGGCGCTCGATGAGCTCATAGCTGTCGTTCTTCTTGGAAAACTGGGCGAGGAGATCGGCGATGGGCTGGCCGATGGCCGCCGCCACTTCGTAGGCCGCTTCGAGCGGATCATCAAGTTCTTTCGGGATAGCAAAGATGCGCGGCAAGTTCTTGTTCGTCGCGACCGCCAGTTCTTTCCCGTTCTTATCCGTAAAATAAACGGTGCCCCGGTCGGCCGGCAGGATGCCGGAGGTCTGGGATTCGGCCCGGACAACGTAGGTCTCGCCGTGACGGACCTGAAGATCGTATAAGCGAAAGAGGAGCGCCCCGTAGATAAGCGCCAAAATGCCGGTTATTACTGCGAGGCGAGCGCCCATGTTTTTCCAATGTTCAAATAGTGCGGATTCTTATCTTTGACCAACGAATAGTCCGACGCCAGTTTGTCGAGCGACTGCCCCTGAAGAAGATTGAAGGTCCGATCCGTGAGCTCAGCGTTCTCCGTTTCGATGTTCTTCAGCGTTTCTTTCCCGTTCGTAAGAGCGTGAGATACGTCGACCAGCTTGTTGTACTGGACAACAAGGATAAGCGCCGCGCCGCCGACGGCAATGGCTAGGACGACAAAGGCTACGACCCAGCCTCGACCAGCTCTGTTGTTCGGTTGGATTATCGTCATGATATCTTTCGCGCGGCGCGCAACTTGGCGGAACGGCTTCGGGGATTCCGACGTACTTCTCCGTAATCGGCCTCGATGGGTTTTTTCGTCAGGAGCTCGAGCCAGCCGGTTTGCGCTCCGGTGCGGAACGCTTCTTTCACCAACCTGTCCTCGAGCGAATGGAAGCTCACGATGACCACGCGCCCGCCGGGCGCGAGAAGGCCCGGCAGGGCCGACAACATCTTCTCTAAGTTCCCGAGTTCGTCATTCGCATAGATGCGGAGCGCTTGGAAGGTCCGCGTGGCCGGGTCGATCCGGCCGCGTTCGTAATACTTCGGTAAAGCGCCGCGTACGATGTCGCGCAGGTCGCCCGTGGTCGTGATGGGCCGGCGCTGGCTGCGGATCTTGATGGCTTTCGCCACTCGGTCCGCCCAGCGCTCGCCGCCGTACTCGCGGATGATGCGCGCCAGTTCATCCTGGCGGATGCGGCGCAGCAGTTCCGCGACCGACTTGGCCTGCGGGTCGTAGGTCATCCGGAGCGGTTCGTCGCGAAGGAAACTGAAGCCGCGCCCGGACTGTTCCAGATGCTCGGAAGAGAACCCGAGGTCGAGGAGGAGACCGTCCGCCAGCGGCAGATGCTCGCGTTCGAGCACGGCTGGCAGATCGGCATAGTTGGAGTGGACGGCCTTAACGTTCGCGGAGCCATGACCTTCCGTGAAGCGTTCGACCATCTCCGGGTCAAGATCAACGCCTAAGAACTTGCCCGTGGGGCCGAGGCGTTCAAGGATGGCCTCGGCGTGTCCTCCCCCGTCCAGCGTCCCGTCGACAATGAAGGCGCCGGGTTTCGGGTCGAGATATGTGATGACGTCGTTTAAAAGAACGGGAATGTGTTTTCTCTCGGACTGCGTCATTCTAGATACCCAAAGCGCCGAGCTTACCGGCGATCTCATCGGACGCCCCTTCGGTCTTCTGCTTATAGCGCGTCCACGCCGCCTCGTCCCAGATCTCGATGCGGTTCATGAGGCCGGCGATGACCGCCAACTTCTTGAGACCGGCATACGTCCGTAAATGGTCCGGAATGAGGATGCGACCTTGAGCATCGAACTCCACATCCGCCGCGCCGGCGAGCATCAAGCGCGCGAAGGCGCGGGCGTCGGCTTGGGCGAGCGGCAGGGCGGTGATCTTGCCCGCCAGTATCTCCCAATCCTTCGTCGGGAACAGGAACAAACATCCATCAAGTCCGCGCGTAATGATGGCGCCGGCCGTTAACTGGTCGCGGAACTTCGCCGGTATCGCCAACCGACCTTTTGTGTCAACGCTGTGGTTGTATTCGCCGAGGAACATTGAGGTGATGATGTTTTAGGAAAGCCAACCCAAAAAACGCACGCTGGCAATTCAACGAATTCTTAATTACCTTTTAGCCACCTCAAGAGGCTAAAGAAGTGGTTTCCCCACTATCATCCACTTATCACCACTTCGGTTTAATAATAAGTCACTTTCCCCTATCTTCCAAAACCCCCTCCCCACCCGCCCGCAAGCCCCTAAAAATCCTTATTTTTCAGGGCCAATAAAAAAATACCCGTGAAGATATTCACAGGTTACGGATGCGTGGTGGATAAAGGGCGCTTCCTCACTCGGAAAACACCACCGAAATTGGCCTAACGACTTCGAAGGCCACGCTGGCGGAGAATTCTTTTTTTGAACTCGCCTGTCGTCATCAGCGTTTTCATGTCTTTCATTCGCTCCACATAAACTAC
>DATJQA010000028.1:0-5058 GCA_035506115.1 Minisyncoccota bacterium
TGGCGCGGTTCGAACTTCGAGATATTCCTGAACTTCGAGCGCGACTGGCCGGAGGCGCAGGTCGTGCTTCTCGAAGAAAACTACCGCTCGTCAGGGAACATCATCGCCGCCGCCTCGGAGCTCATTTCTCACAACTCGAAACAGAAGAAGAAAAAGCTTTGGACGAAGAACGAGCCGGGCGAGATGGTGCGGCTTATCGAAACAGCCGACGAAGAAGATGAGGCGGCCTGGCTCGTCGAGGATATTATGGAAGCGCGGCGCGCGGCGCCGGAGGAAAGCATCGCCATCTTGTACCGCACGAACGCGCAGTCCCGACCGCTTGAACAAGCGCTTATCGAGGAGCAGATACCGTACCGCATCTACGGCGGGCTCAAGTTCTACGAACGGCGCGAGGTCAAGGACATCGTGGCCGCGCTTCGCTATGCCGCGAATCCATTGGACTCCGTAAGTCGCGAGCGGCTCGAAAAAGAATTCACGAAAACGCGCTTCCGCGCGCTCGAACCGCGCCTGCGCGAAAGCGGCGCATTGCGGCCGACGGAGATCATCGAGCTTTTCATTCGCGAGACCGACTACTATACATATATCGCCAAGAACCTGACAAACATCCTCGACCGGCGCGAGAACATCGCGGAGCTCATCCGCTTCGCCGCCGAGTTCGAAGAACTGCCGCCGCTTCTGGAACACGTGAGCTTGGTCCAATCGACCGACACGCCGTCCTCCGAGCAGGGGAGCCGGATGCCGGTCCAGCTTATGACCATGCACCTCGCGAAGGGGCTGGAGTTCGATCGCGTCTATATCGTCGGCGTGAACGAGGGCCTCTTGCCGCACAACCGCTCGACCTATAACTTGGCCGAGCTCGAAGAGGAGCGGCGCCTCATGTACGTCGGGATGACGCGCGCCCGCAAACATCTCGCGCTTTCTTTCTATGACGTGCCGTCGCGATTCTTATCCGAGATACCGAGCGAGTATCTGGACTTTAAAAGCCAGGTGTCAGATGCCGAAGAATTCTCCGACGACGAGGAACGCTATATCACGTACGACTAGTACTGGAGAAGAGGAATAACACGCTCGGTCGGCAAATCGTGCGCCGACATGATGTTCACGACGATATTCTTCACGAAGAGGAGCGTGAAGAGGAGCGCGAGCACAAGTGCAACTTTTTGATAGGACGAGGCGGTCATAGAACGAGATAGCCGGAGATGATGAGCGCAACGAACGCCGCGACATAACCGGCGTAGGTCAAAAAGACGTAGGCCTCTTTATAGGGCGTTCGGGCGGCGGCGCAGTAATAAAAGATGGAAGCGAAGAACGCGAGCGGGACAAGGAGCGAAGCCGCAGCGGGGTAGGCGAGCGGCACCGCGAAAAAGACGAACGCTCCCATAAAACCGACGAGGCGCCGACCGAGGAGACCCGGAAAAATGTTCGGAATGGTCAGGACGCCGGTCTTCTTGTCGCCCTCGGCGTCTTTGATGTTGATGAACTCGGCTCCGAAAGCGGCGCCGACCAGAAAAAGAACGGCGAACTTCGCCGGAAAATCGGCGAGATATAATTCCCCGACCAGAACGAAGCCGGTCAGGACCGTGAGAAGGTGGGCGCCACCAAGGAGGAGGTTCGAGATGATGGGATAACGCTTGAGGCGGAACGGTGCTTCCGAATAAAGATAGGCGACGCACCCCCAAAGGACCGTCAGAAAGAAGGCCCGAGTCCCAAGAGCGCTCGAAATAACAAGGGCCGCCAGGCCGACGGCGCGCGAGAGGGTCGCCATTTCCGGCCGGGACAATACGCCGCTCGGAAGCGGCCGGCCGGGCGCGTTCAGCTTGTCCGAAACCTCGTCGGCAAGGTCGTTCCGGGAAACCGCCCAGACCCAACGGAAGACAACAAGCGCAAGCCCCAGGCCGATGACGAGCCAATCGAAAAAGCGCGGGGCGCCCAGGGCGGGCGAGCGACCGAGGCCGAGGGCCACGCCGCCGCCGAAGAGCGCCAGATTGACGAGCAATCTCTCCGAACGGATATTTTTGACGGCCACGCGAACGAAACGACGCGCGCCGGACCAGGCGAGGACCAAGGCAATGACCAAGGCAAGAGCAACGTAAACAGCGAAGAGAACCGTGTTTGCACCATCAAAAGAGGGTAACCAGGCGGCCGGGTGGCCGAGCAAAAGAAAGCGACCGGAGGGCGCGGCCGAGCTAGACAAAAATAGCGGCAAGGCGCTCACGGCGTATAAACCAACGTAGAGAAAAAAGATGAAGGTGAGAAAACGGATCGGGCTGCCAGTCTTAAGATACACGTACCAAATGAGCGCGAGGAAAATGAGCATGATCTCGAGACGGATGCCGAAGTTCATCTGGAGATCGGTCGCCGAAGCCGTGCCGGGCCAGAAGAGAAGGCCGAACGGGCTCCATAGGGCGAGATCAGAAAAGGCGGCGAAAGAAGGCGGGCCGCCGAAGGTCCGATAAGCCATCGTCGCCCCGGTCCCGCCGGTCGCGAAAAGATCGAAGAGCGGCGCCAGAACGATAACGCCGGAAAGCACGAGCACGAAGCGGCTCACGCGTTCGAAGCGCTCGCCCGTAAAGACGGCGAGGCCGAGGATCATGGCGCCGAACATCACGAGGTAGAAAGCGGAGGCGTGCGCGAGGAACGGCAAGTTGTCGGCATCGAGAACGTTCAGTTGGCGCTGCGAGATACCTTCCAGAAAATTCCTAAGGACGACCAAGGCGCCGAAGGCCGTGAACCACCCAGCCGCGCTGAGCGGCATAGTTTCAAGACGCGCCAGAGCGCGGCGGGAAAAGTGGCCGATGGCTTCAAGCGTTATCATACGTTCGATTGCTTGGCTTCTATTATACATTTATAGTACAACCATCAATATCCCAATCCCATGACGCGCCTTGGCCAGAATTTTCTAATCGACCGTACCGTTCTCGGAAAGATCGCGGCGGCGGCCCGGCCTCCGAACGGCGCTATTCTCATAGAGATCGGTCCAGGCCACGGCGAGCTGACCGATGAATTACGCCGACGCTATCCAGCAGTTCCCCTTATCGCCATAGAGAAGGACCTGACCTTGGCAAAAACGCTCGCGACTCGGCGCGCCGACGATACGCTTTTCAAGCTTCAAGAGGGTGATGTTCGTCAGCTCTTGCCATCGCTTGTCTCAGAACGAACAGCGCCCAATAAACCATACGTTGTTGCGGGGAACATCCCTTACTATCTAACTGGTTTTCTCTTTCGGCTTCTCGGCGAACTCCTGCCGCGCCCGAAATGCATTGTCCTCACGATCCAAAAAGAAGTGGCGGAACGGGTCGCGGCTCAGCCGCCCCAGATGAACCGCTTGGCGGCGAGCATCCAGTTCTGGGCGTGGCCGACCATCAAAGACATCATTCCAAAGAAGGCTTTTCGACCGGTGCCGAAAGTAGATTCGGCCATTCTTCTGCTCGAACCGCACCCCCTCTCGGCAGACGACATGCCAGCAGAGGCCTACTACGAGCTTGTACGCGTCCTTTTCCAACAACCGCGCAAGACGATCCTGAACAATCTTTGCGCCCGTTATCCGAAAGACGATGTTCAGCACGAGCTCGAGAGGCTTGGTCTGGACCAGAATCTGCGCCCTCAAAATCTCGATACAATTGCCATTCGAGAACTAGCGCGCGGCTTAGCAAAGAGAGAATTGTGAACATGAAAGCCCTCGGTCACGATGGTATATAATGGAAGCGTATACCTGTGACTACGAGCGAACTGAAAAAATTCATCTCGGGATTCTTGCTGTCAGCCGTCGGCGTCGCCGCTTCGGCGTTTCTCTTTCTTAATCAAGCTGCTCAATCGGTCAACGAACCGGCCGCTCAACAGGTATCCGACACCGCCCCGACAACGCCGACCAACGCCTTCCAAGAACCGCTGCCGCCGGAAGCTACGCCCCCGGCTCCGACCGGCCAGCCGCCCGTTAATCTGCTCGCGGACACCCTAGGAACATCGACGGCGACCGACACTCTGACGGCTCGACTCATTATCGCGCTCGGTCAGGAGATCTCCCGGACGAACCCGAACGGGCCGACCGTTGTGGACGGCGAGTCGGGTATCGCCTCTCCGGACATAAATTCGATCATCGCCGCCGTCACCCAGGACCCATCCATCACGAAAGTGAAGATCCCGGACTGGGAGAGCGAAATCGTTTTCAAATACCAACCACACGTCATCGCCGGTGCGAACCCGAGCGACATCGCGAACTACAAGAAAGAAATCGGGGATTTTTATCAACGCTACTCCGAGACCTCGGTGCCGACGCCCGACCCGACCAGCCTAACGCCCTTCGACCCTACCTCCCTGCCGATCCCGCAGGCTCTCGCCGACGCTCAAAGCATTCCGACGCCAGAGCCGTTCGCGAAGCTTCAGTGGGACCTCATCAAGACCATCGCTTACCAGAACAAAGCGATCGACCTCATTAAGATAGCCGATACCGACCCCGTCGGGGCCTCGGTCATCATGCAGGTCCAAGAAGCGAACTATCTGGCGACCCTGGACGATCTTCAGCAAGAATCCCAAAAAGCCGTGGCGCTCGGCATCCTCCCCGGCGAGGCGCCGTTGCCCGGCATCGTGTCCTTGGTGAACGGACTGCTCGGGATAAAAACGGCCCACGCTCAATTCGAGGTCAACGACCTCACAAAACTGGCAAGAAATATCTGGCAGTACATCAAAAAGTTCATCACCGCAAAGCTCAAAGATCTTTTGGTCCACAAGCTCGTCATGCAGACGATCCAATGGATCCAGGGTGGAGGCAAGCCGCAGTTCGTGACGAATTGGAAGGGTTTTATGGAAAATACCGCCAAGAACGCTGCTGGCCAAATGATAGACCAGATCTACCCGAAGCTCTGCACATCCTTTGCCCCGCTCATCAGGGTTGCCGCTATTCCAGTGAATCCATCGCGCGACCTTAATACTCTCCCGGTCTGTACTATCGACCGCGTCGTTCAGAACGTTCAGAACTTTGCCAGAAGTTTTGAGACCGGTGGTTGGATCGCTTATGGGGCGGCAATGCAACCATCAAATAATCTTATCGGGAGCATCGTC
>DATJQA010000029.1:0-27133 GCA_035506115.1 Minisyncoccota bacterium
GTAGAAGTCTCGAACGGAACCTGCTTTGTCGGCGAACCAGATATACGTTAAAGCGTTAGCTGGCGGAGTCGCTGGCATTCCATTGTTATAAATAATCTGCTCAATGGTTGCTCGAATCGTCTGGCCGATACCAATGGTCCGCACAGTAAGTGCCGCGGTATTACCCGCCTCATCGCTTACAGCGTAGACTGTCCGGACCGGGCGGAGCGATCTAAAGCCGAGCAGAGCAGCAGGCAGGAGCGTCGCGCCATCGTCATCGCTCATCTTCTGTTGGAGATCGTCAAAGGCATCGCCGAAAATACTTTTCGCGGGTAACGAAGTTGTTGAAACTTTCGGCTCCTGGGTTAGGTTATCGAGACCGCGAACAACGATCGATCTTTTATCAACGTCCCAACCGATCTCCGCCTCCGGCGGGGTTTTGTCTATTTTGATAGTAGAGCTTTTCGCGTCTTCAACATTTCCGGCCACATCCTTCGCTCGATAAAAAATGCTCTGCGCTCCCTCTGTGGAAATAACTATCGGCTGACTATACTTCTGCCAAGTCGACTCGTTGTCGAGAGAATATTCAATTGACGACACACCGCTCCCGCCTTCATTGTCTTCGGCAGAGAGCGTCGCGGTGACATCGGAAACATACCAGCCGTTCAAGCCGGCGGTACCAGAAATGTTTACGGTCGACATGGGCGGAATTGTATCAACCGGCGCGATAACAGTCGAGGAATTTTGTGGGTCCGCGATGTAATCGACGATCTTGCCAGTCTCAATCGTGCCGGTCACCTCAGCAGTATGACCATCACCGTTATCGTCGTAAACCAAGCCTCCGATCGTGTATGACCCTTCACCGGTGCCGATGACCTTAATGTCATATTTTCCCGGTTCGGTTTGGGGAATATAAACAATTTTCTTTTCGTGAACGGAACCAGGCGGCAATGGTTCGTCGCTTGAAATAATGGGCCCCTCAAGAGAATAATTCGCTCTGGGTATTTCCGCGTAATCCGTCCCCGAAACAGGGTCTCTACCGATACGCCGACCGGACGGGTCAGTAATGAGAAGTTCCGCCGGAGAAGCGATGTAAACAGTCATCGAGCCGAGAATGTCAACGGGTGATGCGTGATAGGAAAACAGGTTAGCTTTATCGAATTCGTTGTTATAGGCCTGAATATTATTCGCGAGATTCTTTGTTTCGTCCAGGCGTTTTGTATTGAACCAGAGCGGATCATTGATAAGATATGTGAACTGGTCTGGGGCTTTTTGGTACTTATTCTTGAGAACGAAGTAGTGGCCGTAAGTAGCGCTATGACCGATAGCCGGTTTGTTGTCTCCTAGATATTGGTCTATCAAGGCGCCTCTTGTTGCCGATGAGGCATTGTGATAGTCAAGTGTTAAATGGTTTTTCTTTTTTCCGGCGCTAACGTTTCCAAGATATTCGACGGCCTTACTCCACCACAAGGAACCGGAAGCGTTATAGCCGTCGTTAGAGGTTAGCCAATTATTAATGCCCAAAGGGCTGTTATCAGAATTGTCTATCCCGATGTTAAGGCCGTAATACCTTCCGACCATGACCATAGACGTAATAGCACATCCGCAACGCCTTATGGTCGAGTTTGTGGTGCCATTTTCATAGCAATCTTTATAGGAACCGCTACCGTACAACAAAGAGGCCCATTGTGATGTAAGAATCGCAGATGGATAATCGGAAATTACTTGCGTATACAGTGGCACCGTATGCACCGTGAAATCACCGCTGCCGAGTGCGCCGTATTCCTGCCAATCCGAAGCGAGATTTGTCACCGTATCCACCGCCCGGGCGCGCCAGCGATATTGACCGTCAGGTAGATCTGAGACCGAAGTGGTCGCCTGACTGCCGGGTAGAACAGGCCCGCTCGTCGCGTTCGCAACTCCGGAAAAAGAGGTGCTCGTCGTGTATTCAACTTCCAATCGAACTTGATTAGTCGAAGATGACTGGAGCGTCGCCCCGAATATCACCTCATCTTCCATGGTCGTGTCGCCTTCAGCAATTTCAGTTAGGGCATCTGAGTGATACTGTTTCAGATCCCCGATAGACGGCGGCTGGCTTGGCTCTCCGGTCAGCCTGATGGCCAATTCCTTATTCGTGTACTCCGTCCAGCCTACGGGATAAAAAGCGTATGTATGATATTCCCAATATGATGAATACGAATATTCGTCTGCGCTCCGCACAACCGATAGATACATGGACTGAAACGGGTCGTATTGCGAACGACTGAACTGGAACCAGTAGGTCGTGCCAGCCGCAAGGTCAAGACAGGGGTCCAGGGCAAATTCGGCGTAGTCGCTCTGGTTCGTCGGCAAAAACGCAGCTGGGACAAGAACGCTCGCGAGAACGGCGCTGCCTGCTCCGCCCGGCTCGGCGCCGTTCTGGTAGACAGTAAGTACGACGCTGTCGGTCTGTTGATTCATCCGCCTAACCCTGTGTCCGACCGAACAGATACGCTGGTTTTCCGGCGGGATGTACTTCTCGGCAATAACATCGATGCCGGTCACTATGCCGCGGCCCCAGCCGAGATCATACATCGAATCGGGAAAGGCGCCGTGAACCTCGAAGATGGTCGGACCGAGCGCAAGCGTTGTCGCTGGTCTGAACAAAACTCCGCCGACCACAAAGGCCAGCGGCAGGAGAAATCCGCAGAGCAGGGTCATCGGACTGTGGCAGCGTCCGAAAGACATAATGCCTATTTTATAGCGCTCCCGAAGAATCACGTCAAACAGCTAATTTTTATCCCTTAAATCACCTAAAAACATTCTCAAATTCTTAAGAATTTGAGAATGTTTTTATGAACGAGACGAATGTTTTCCCGTATGGAGAAAGGGAGTGTTCGACGGCGTGACCGCGATAACGTTTCTCCACGAGCCCGGCTTGAGCAAGTCGGCGAACATGTTCCGCAACCGTCTTGAAATTCCCGCCCACCTCCTTCGTGATGCCTTCCACTGTCATTCCTTTTTGGTTGGCAATTAGAAGCAACGCCTCAATGCGCCAATGATTTGCCACGCCCTTGAAATGCCGCTCTAACTGTCGCGCCGTTTTCGTTTTCTTCGGTCCGATCATTTTTTTATTTTACCGTCTTCACAATATATTCTCAAATTCTTAAGAATTTGAGAATATATTTAATCTTGGGAATGCACGCTTAGACCAAAGTACGAACCCCACACCTATGAGTAGGTGTGGGGTTTTATGAATGGAAGAGCTCGGCGTAGCCCATCACCTGAGCCAGTATCAGACGGCATTCCGGACAGCGCAGGATGTTGCCCAGCATCTCGGCGGCATCATGCGCCTCTATTTCGAACCCGCAACCGCAGTTCGGGCAGTCGAACTTGTCGCCGGCCTGAACGAACCTGGTCGGCGGGCGCCGCAGGATCTTCATTCGTCACCTCCCAAGTAAAATGACCACTTTATCTTACCACAGGAGACGCTCAAGATAAAAATAACGATGGGGCGCCTTGTTAGGGGCGCCCCGTTTCTTGGTGGACCGCATCGGCGTCAGTCAGCGTGGGTCGGCGCGCTCGCCGGCCAGCCGCGCTCCGGTTGCTGCTCGCTCCTCCGCACGCAGCTGCTGCAGGCGTAGCTTTCGCAGGCCTCGCAGAACCGACCCTCGCGCGGATAGGTGAACCAGTCGCCGCACTGCCGACACTTCCGACGCGTTTCGAGCGACGGCTTCTTCTCCTCCGCGTGCCGGCGGCAGATCCCCTCCCCGCAGTAGATGCACCTGTGGCCTTCTCTGGGGAAGATGAACCAAACGCCATCGACCACGCACTTCAAGGACTCCATTAAGATACCCTCCTTCTGACTCCATCTTTACCACACTATCCCCACTTCCGTGAAGCGGACTTCACTGGACGGGCCGCCCGCCGGGCGTAAAATTGAAGCTATGCCCGCCAAAAAAATATCTCTCGAAAAGGCCAAGGAGAACAAGCTTTTCTATTTCGTCGCGAACGCCGTCGTCTACCGGGAATCGGACGGTCGCTGCCTTATCCTCAAACGCAGTCCGGAGGAGAAGGTCCATCCCGGAAAATATTGCGTGCCGGGCGGCAAGCTGGAATGGAGCGAGCTCGACCCGACAAAACCGACGCGCCTGAACGGTGACGTGCTGGATTACGAAGACACCGTCGAAAAACTGTTGGCCCGCGAAGTCCTCGAAGAAGCCGGCATCGAGATATATCCGAACCTTACATATATGAACAGCGTCGCCTTCATCCGGCCGGACGGTATTCCGGTCGTCCTCGTGAAGTTCGCCGTGCGCTATAAGAGCGGCGAAGTGAAGCCGGATAAGAACGATTTTTCCGACTTCGCCTGGGTTAACGCCGAAGAGGTCAAGAAGTATGAATGTATCCGCGGCATTCCGGAAGAGATAAAGACGACCATCGCGCTCTTCAAGAAGCCCTAATAACAAAAAATCCGCCATCGGCGGATTTTTTGTTCTAATTACTCGTCCACGCCGTACCGCTTATACGGATGGGGTTTGAAGTTCTTCCCGAACCAGTGCGCGATCTCGTGCTCGGCTTCCTCCTGGGTCTCGGAGGCGTGGAGAAGGTTCATCACGGCCCGCTTCTCTTTGTTACCGAGGAGCGGGGAATCGATAGAGAAATCGCCGCGGATGGTGCCGACCTCGGCCATCGCCGGAATGGTCGGACCGGCCACTTTGCGCACAACGTCCACGGCGTGGATACCCTGGACGACCATCCGCACCAAGGGCGCCGAGGTCATGTAGTCGACGAGCCACTTGCGGACCATCTTCCCGATCTCGTACTCATCGACGGTCCCTATCTCCTCCATCGCATCGTAGCCGTACTTTTCGTAGGTCTTAAGCGTCTTTTGACCGAGCCGGCTGATCCACGCTTGATCCTTCGGATAATGTTCGTCTATCTGCTCGCGCGTCGGCTGGAACATTTCGAGAGCGACGATCTTCAGGTCGCGCTGCTCGAACCGCCTGATTATTTCGCCGATAAGACCTTTGCGCACGCCGTCCGGTTTCACCATCACGTACGTTACTTCCTCTTTTGGATGTTTTCTTACCATAGTATTTTTATTTTTCCGACGACTTTTTTGATATTTCGATGCCCAGCTCGCGCAATTGCTTCGGCTCGGCCGGCGATGGCGACCCCATCATCGGATCGCGTCCGTCCCCGGTCTTGGCGAAAGCGATGACCTCGCGGATGTTCGGCTCGTTCCCGAGGACCATCAGGAAACGATCGAGGCCCGGCGCGATGCCGCCATGCGGCGGCGCGCCGTAGGAAAGCGCTTCGAGCATGTGACCGAAGTTCGCCTCAATGCGTTCGTCGGTGAAACCCATTATCTTGAAAACGGCCTTAAGCGCTTCCGGCTTATGGTTCCGGATGCTTCCGCCGCCGATCTCATAGCCGTTCAGGGCCAGGTCGTACTGGGTCGTGAGAATCTTGGGAATGTTCTTCCCGGCCAGAAGGTCGGCCATGTGTTCCGGCTTCGGCGCCGAGAACGGGTTATGCGTGAAGGTCCAACCGCCTTCGTCGGATTTTTCGAAGAACGGAAAATCGACGATCCAGCAGAAGGCCAAGAGGTTCGGGTCGTTCTTATCTTTCCGCAGGTCGGGCTTATCGCTCTTGTACTTTTCCATCGCCTCCGCGTAGGTCAAGCGCGGGAACGGAAGCTGCTGGATCTTTTTCTCCGGGAACAAGGTCTTCACCGTTTCTATAAAAAGCCGCTCGGTTAACGCCATGACGTCCTCGCGTTCCACAAAGCTCATCTCGAGGTCGAGCTGAGTGAACTCCGGTTGGCGGTCGCCGCGCGTGTCCTCATCCCGGAAGCAGCGTGCTATTTGGAAATATTTTTCGACGCCGGCGACCATCAAAAGCTGTTTGTACTGTTGGGGTGATTGCGGTAAGGCGTAAAAGTTGCCGGGCCGGATGCGGGCCGGCACAAGATAATCACGCGCGCCTTCCGGCGTCGACTTCGAAAGGATGGGCGTTTCCACTTCCAGAAAACCTTCTTTGTCCAAAAAATCCCGGATGAACTTGACGACCCGATGGCGGTCGACGAGATTCTTTTGGAGCCGGGCGCGGCGCAGATCGAGGTAGCGGTATTTGATGCGCGTTTCTTCGTCGATGTCGTAACCGGTGCCGTCTACCGGTATAGGCAGGGCCTCTGCGCGGTTCAAGATGGTAAGTTCTTTTGCTTCGAGCTCGTAAGCGCCGTTCGGCTGGTCAGCGTTCACCATCGAAGGCGGGCGTTTTTTAATGATGCCTTTAAGGCCGATAACGTACTCCAATCGAAGCTCTTTGGCGTCTTCAAGCTGCGGCCCGAAGACGACCTGAACGAATCCGCTTCGGTCGCGAAGATCTATGAAAACGAGCTTGCCGTGGTCGCGGCGGGCGTGAACCCAGCCGTAAAGCTCGACCTCTTTGCCTTCCTTATCGCGAATGTCCCCTATCAGAGTTCTCATAAATTAAGACGGCGCCAGGCCGGCGCCTGATAAGTGCTATAATAAAGCAATGATGGACATAACTCAAATGCTTTTGCGTTTCGGCGTCGCTCTTTTTTTGGGCGCCCTCATCGGCGTCGAACGGGAGATGGCCGGCAAAGAGGCCGGTGTCCGAACTTCGATGATGGTCTCCGGCGGCGCGGCGATGTTTTCCATCGCAGCCATCCAATTGCCTTATCTCATTGCCACCTCGCCGGCGGAGATCCCGAACATCATGGCCCATAATAGCGGCTTCCTGGCCATCATCGCGAACATCGTGGTCGGTATCGGCTTCCTCGGTGCCGGCATGATATTCAAGACCGAAAGCCATGTTCATAGCCTAACGACCGCCGCCGTCATCTGGGCGGCCGCGGCCATCGGAATGCTTTCCGGTATCGGCCTCATGAACTTCGCGACCGCCGCGACCATTATCATCAGCACGTTGCTCTACATCATGCGGAGGGTCGGTATCTCAGAAAAGCTCCGCCACGATTAGCGCTCGAGCCGGAACCGCCAGCGCCGTTTCGCCCAGTACGAGCCCGCGTAAGCCACGCCGACGCGAGCGCTTTTTTTGATATCGCGCGGCAAGACACGCGCGCCGCGGTCCTCTAGCCACAGACCGGACCGACGCGTTGCCGGTCGGGCGTTCTGCTTTTTATCAATAGCAAAATATTTTGTGAGTCGGGCGGGACCGCTCACGCCCTCGACGCCCCGGATAAGAACGGCCGCCGGATAACCGCGCTCGCGCGTGACGATGTTCAGCATCCAGTGCATCCCGTAAGTAAAGTAAACGTACCAATAGCCGGGCGGCCCGAACATCGGCGCATTCCGCATCGTTCGGCCGCGCGCGGCGTGTGAAGCGCGGTCGCGAAAACCGTCATAGACTTCGACCTCGGTAATAAGACCGGCGCTGATTTTCCGCCCGCGCCGGCGAACCAAGTACTTTCCCAAAAGCGCGGACGCCACGATTGGCGTCGGCCGAGCGAAAAATTTTTTCGATAGAACCTTGCGCATACGGTATTCAGTATACCCAAAGATGGGTAGGCGCCGGGAGCAACAGCTCTCGGCGCCTACGTCCTCGAAGGTTCAGGTGGCGGCTACGACGGTAGCCGACTTCATCGCCGCGTACCGCGCGAGGCGGGCCGCCGCGATGAGAGGCTCGCGGCGTCTCTCCGCTGGCAGACGACGACGCTGCTCGTCGCAGTAGCGCTGGAACTCCACGGCCGCCATGAGTCGCCGCAGCTGAGCGGCCAGGCGCCTGTTCTCCCGCCAGGTCTTGAGCTTCGCCCGGACGATGATCGGTCGCACGGCGAGATACTGGTCGAGGCACCGCTGGTTGTGGAAAGGCCTCTTCCGCCACTCGACGCGGTGCGGCTCGTACGCTGCGACCTTCTTGTGGCATCCAAGACACTCGCCAGCGACGTGCGAAACGCCTGGTTTCGCGGCTTCTAATTGCATCCTAACCCCCAGGACTTAAAGGTACATCCGAGCGCAGTAGCCCGGATAAGATATTAGGATATCAAGAAAAGGCTGTGTGTCAATCCCTCACCCAACGAGGAGATGCATTCATCTGAAGCTGACGAATTCGCCGAAGTATCTTCGAGAGCTGGGTATTCGTCGGTTCGGCAACCTTACGGAACGCAGGAATTCTAACTCTTCGTTGGGTGAGGGATCAAGCGGCTGTTTCTATAAGATGACCGTAACGCCGCTCGAACCATCGCTTAACGAGCTCCACGGCAAGAAGATAGACACCCACGATCGCCCAAATGCTCAGGAGCGGCGCGAGCGGTAAACGCGCTAATCCGAAAAGATCTGCCAGCGGCGTGAACGGAAGAAGCCAGGCTGCCAGGACGGCGCCGAACGTTCCGAAGATAAGGAAAGGGTTCGGGAAGCTCCAGCCGCCGCCGAAACGCCGGATGACAAGAACGACGAGCGTCTGAGTAGCGATGGATTCCAGGAACCAGGCGGTCTGGAAAGAAGCATTCACATAACGAAAACCAAAATACATGACGATGAAGGTCGTGACATCGAAAACCGAGCTGACCGGCCCGAAGGTCATCATGAAGCGTCGCAAGAACTGAAGGTTGAACTTCTTCGCCCGCCGAACGAACTCATCGCTCACGTTGTCCCAAGGAATGGTCAGTTGAGACGTATCATAAAGGAAGTTGTTCAAGATTATCTGGGCCGGTAGCATCGGCAGGAACGGCAGGAAAAGCGAGGCGATGGGTAAACTGAACATGTTCCCGAAGTTCGACGAAAGAGCCATCATCAGATACTTGAAGATGTTCGCGAAGGTCCGCCGGCCCTCGACCACGCCTTCGATGAGCTCGCCGAGGTCGCCGCGCAAAAGGATGATGTCCGCTGTTTCTTTGGCGATCTGGGTCGCGTTATTGACCGAGATGCTCACATCGGCCGACTTCAAGGCCAGAACATCGTTCACGCCGTCGCCCATGAAACCGACCACGTGGCCGTTCTCCCGAAGAGCCCGAACGATCTCTTGCTTCTGCTCTGGATTAACACGCGCGAAGATGTTCGTCGTCGCTACTTTCTCCTTAAGTTTTTGATAGCCCATCGCGGCGATCTCATCACCGGAGAGAACGCCGTGGATCGGGAAACCGAGCTCGCGGGCGACCATTTCGGTCACCAGATTGTTGTCTCCGGTGATGATCTTGATGTTCACGTTGTGCGCCATCATCTTCAAAATTGTCTGCTTGGCGCTCTTCTTCGGCGGGTCCATGAAAGCAAGATAGCCGAGGAAGGTCATCTCCGCTTCGTCGGCTTTCGTATATGCGCCGGTCCGCCGGTTGACGTTCTTGATAGCAACCCCGAGAACGCGGAAACCCTGAGCGCTCAGGTCCTCATACTCTTTTTTGATACGCACCAAGAGGTCGTCGGAAAGGCGCTCGGCTTTCTCCCCGTAGGTCTTGCAGTGCTTCAAGATCTCTTCCGGCGCACCCTTGCCGAGGAGTTTTATTTCGTTCCCTCGATGGACAACGACGGACTCCATCTTGCGTTCAAAGTCAAAAGGTATCTCGTCCGCTTTCGTCCACTCTTCCGGCTTGAAGTCCTTGGCGTAGTCCCGGATAGCGTTATCGAGCGTCCGTCGGATGCCGCTCACGTAGTGCGCCGAAAGCGACCCCCAAAAGAGGACGTTCCGGCTTTCCGCCCCAAGGCCGTCGACATACTTGATGAGCGAGATGCGATCCTCGGTGAGCGTCCCGGTCTTGTCGGTACAGAAGATGTCGATGCTCCCGAAGTTATGGATAGCGCTGAGGTTCTTCACGATGACGCCGTTCTTCGACATCTTCTTCGCCCCGCGGGCCAGATTGGCCGTGACGATCATCGGCAGCATTTCCGGCGCGATGCCGACCGCAATGGCGACGGCGAAGAGGAACGTCTCGATGCCTAGGCTGCGCTTCAGAAGAATGTTCAAAAGCAGAATGGCCAGAACGAGCGAAAGCGTGACGCGGAAGATGAATAAGCTGAAATCCTTCAGGTTCTTCTCGAATTCCGAGACCGTCTCCGTTGCCTGCAAACGATTCGCGATCTGACCCATCTTCGTGTTCCGGCCGGTCACGACCGCCACCGCTGTCGCTTCTCCGGAAACCACGCTCGTTCCCATATAAAGAATGTTCGCACCCTCGCCTTTCCCCTTTTCGACCGGCATTGATTCACCGGTAAGAGACGACTCGTTCACGAAGAGGTCACGTTCCTCTATGACCAAGCTGTCGGCCGGAATAAGGTCGCCGGCGACGACATTAAAAATATCTCCCGGAACTACATCGCGGACGCGCTTTTCTTTGAGCTTGCCGTCGCGCATGACGGCTACGGTCACTTTGACCTGCTCTTCAAGGTCCAGGACCGCTTGTTCGGACCTGTAAGTATTGAAAAAATCGACCATGGCGCTCACCAGGACCATCGCCATGATGATGTAGGCCTCGAAACGGGAATCTAAGAAGAACGAAACGGCGGAAGCGGCGATGAGCATCAAGAGCACCGGACTCTTGAACTTCGAAAGAAGAATAAGAAAAGGCCGAATGTGCTTCTTGGCCGCATATTCGTTCGGTCCGTATTCGGAAAAACGGCGGTAGGCCTCGACCTCGGTCAGGCCGTTCTCCTGGGAGTTCAGAGCGGCCAAGATCTCGACCGGCACGTGGGCGGCGTATTTTTTCAAATCCTCTTCCGTAAGCATCCCGTATATTATCTCGCATCCGAATGCTTATCTCAATCTTTGGTTATAAAGATATGAAAAACCCGACGGGGCGGCGTCGGGTCTTTCGTCTCTTGTCGTCCCGACGGAATAGTCGGGGCTCAGATTTTACGACGCGCGCTTTGCGCGCGGGTAAAACCTATCGCTGGTGGTCCGTAAGCCGGATTCTGTTTCCGTCTTGCGACGAAATGCGGCAATTTCTCTAGGCCCTCGATCGCTCTCGGGCTCGAGCGGGCACTTCCCTCACTTGCGTTCGGGACACGACCCTTGCACCCAGTAAGGATTTGGCCGTTTCACCTCCGCGTTACCGCGGAGCTCCTCCGACTTGCGCCGGAGGCCTAGGCCTTTCGGCTTCGGCGTCTCTGCTCGCACCTCTATCCTTACGGACGACGGTTGTTAACCGCTACTTTTTTATCCGACAACTTGCGCCATCGGATGGTGTCCGGACTTTCCTCACTTCAGCTTGCGCTGAAGCGTAGCCGCTGGACGACCAGCAGGCATATCCTACTAGATAAGCGGCACCTGTCAAATGTTTAATGAAATCCAAGGTCGGCCGGATTGTAGGCGCCGGGAACATGTTTCACGTGACCACCTTCGGCTTCGAACGCTTTCCGGGCAGCTGTCACTTCTTTGGCAAGCGCCACCGTCTTCGGCGGCAGATCTTTGGCTCGCATCACCCCTTTCGACCAGTAATCAAGGACCAGGCGACTATCGCCGAAGATTATCTTGACCCGGATCTTTTCGGCGATGGCGAGCGCATACTTGCAGGCCAGAAGTTCGCCGTAATTGTTCGTTATCCCGCCGGCGAGACGTTCTTTCCCGAACTTATTGAGTCGGTTCTTCGGCAGCACGAGCGCGAGCAGATCTCGGCCCATCTCATCCGTTACGCTCACTTCCACGCCATGACCTCGGCCCGTCCCGGCGTCGAAATAGACGCCTGGTTGATGTTTTGGCCGCGGCAACTTCGGCTTCTCTTCATAGCGCGCACCGTCGGCAAGCCACGAGACGGCCTCGGCCCGCTCGTTGAAGCCGCGGTAGCGGGCCCCGGCTACGCCGGAAACTTTTTTTTCGCAAGCTGACCAATGCGTCACAACGCTCTGCTCTCCGTCCGGTAAATGGTAAGCGTAGTATTTCTTCTTAGTGCTCATATAAGAGCATCGATATTATTTATCTTCTTCCGATAATACTGTCCACGGCAGTTTTGAGTCCCTCGGAATAGAGAATCCTGAAGAATCTCTGTGCCCGCCGCCGCCGAACTGGCTGGCTAATTGTGCAACATTCACTCCCCCGTTCGAACGAAGCGAGACCTTGATGGTCTTTCGTCGCTGTTTCCAAACAATGGCCATCGGCGGATGAGCCCTAAGAAGTTTGTCGCCGATCATATCGGTCAGATTGTGAGAATTATAGTTCGGGGCGTTCACCGCATAGGTCACGATGCCCTTGAAGCGGACGCGTTCGGCCGATTCTCTTATGAGCTCTTCGCAAAGCTTATCCTGATAAGCCAGGACCGTTTCGCCCTTCTCGATGAGCTTTTTCCTTTTTGCCGGATTCTCGAAATCTTTTATCAGTCCGCTCCAGGTCCGGAAATCCATATCTTGTGTTTCAAGAAAAGCGCGGGCGGCTTTCGTGTGCGGCAACCTGAATTTCCAAAGATCGATATCTTCGATGTGACGCAAAAGGCGCGGCACCGGTTTCTTCGGGAAAAAATATTGCCAGGCCAGGACACAACCGGAATGTTCAGTGTCGTACCGGTACTCGTGTGCCATCTTCACGGCTTCTTCGTGGGATTCGTGATGCTCCAAGCTCACGATATGATTCCCGTTCCGAAGCAATTTTCGGATGACCGGCGCGTCGTAACAAAAATCGATGAAATAAATTTTCTTGCCGTGCAGGTGGGTCATCGGCACCTCGGTATGCGAACCGCCGTGATAAAAGGCCGAAGCGCCGAATTTTTTCCACGCCGCCCAGGCCCCACCGAAACCATCGGTGCAGCCGCCGTCATAGATAACGATTATCTTTTTATCTGATGCCGCCTTCATTTCTTCCGTAAAGCCTCGATACCCGGCAACTTCTCGCCGGCCAAGAATTCTAGCATAGCCCCGCCGCCTGTCGAGATGAACGAGAATTTTTTGTCCAGCTTGTGCTTCTTGAGGAACATGACCGTCTCGCCGCCGCCCGTCACGGAAAAAGCCCGTCGATTCGCCGTGATGGCTTTGGCAATCGCCAGATTCCCATGCGCGAAAGCTTTTTTCTCGAAATAACCCATCGGCCCGCTCCACAATATCGTCCCCGCTTTTTTTATGATGTCAGCGTAAAACTTCTCCGTTCTCGGCCCAATATCCAGAACGACGCCTTTTCCGTCTCGTCGCTCATCCATCGGCGAAATGACCTTCTTCAAGGCTGCGAGTCGGGCGAGCATCGCGTGGTCCTTGGGATCAGCATCGAACTTGGAGCCCGCCACGTTCACGCCGCGCAGGCCCAGAATGGTGTTCGCCGACGCCCCGCCGAGCAGCATGCTATCGGCCCGCTTCTCGAAGAAATGCAGGATGCCGAGCTTATCCTCGGCTTTCGCTCCGCCCACGACCAGCACGAACGGTCGCCTCGGCCTCTTCATCACGCCGCCGAGGTTCTCTATCTCCTTTTCTAGGCCAAGACCGACGTAGCTCGGAAGATATTTTGTGACGGCCACGACCGAAGCGGCGGCCCGGTGACAGACCGCAAAAGCTTCGTTCACGTAGTAATCGCCGAGCGCGGCAAGTTCTTTGGCGAAGACCGGATCGTTCTTTCCTTCGCCCGGCAGGAAACGGAGATTCTCGATAAGGAAGATGCTCCCCCGAGGCGCCGTCGCCGCGAGCGCCTTTATCTCGGCGAAGCGGAAATGGGGAACGAACGTGACCGGCTTCTTAAGCCAACGCGTGAGCGCCTTTGCGTCCTTCTCGAGCGAAAGTTTCTGGTCGAAATCCTGCGGCACGCCGTCCACTACCTTGATATTCTCCGGTCGGCCGCGGTGGCTTACGATAATGACCGCCTGGGCAGACTTCTCCAGTAATTTCACGGTCGGCAGAGCCGCGACCATCCGCCATTCGTCTTCGGTATTAAAATCGAGCCGGACAAGGGCTCGACCTTTTAATTTATTCTTGGAAGCAGCGCGAAGATATTTCATCATGACTTTTTCATTATAATTCAGGGCCGCTATCCTTGTCACCGTTCATAAATATGACAAGGCCGGAACACGCACGCGGCGTGCTCCGGCCCATGTCGCCCTCGGCGGTCAGTACGGACCGCGCGGAGCAAGGTAAAGCGGGTGTCCCGGCAGGACCACGACGACGTGGTACGACGCATGGTACAGACCGAGCTCCCGACTGACGATCTCTTCCAGCTTGTCGAGCGGAAACTCGAGCGGCAGAACGACGGTCTTCGGTTCCAGGGGATGACGAAAAGCCGTCACCACGCCCGGCAGAACAGTGTTCAGTCTGCCCACCTCGCCGGCCGTCCACTCGCCCAGCTCGCGGATGATGAGCGTCCGCTGAACGGTCCGGGGTTCCGTCGATCCCGAGACCCGGCGTTGAAAAAGACTCATTGCTCGTCACTTCCTCCCCAGCCGCCCTTAAGGCTTTCGACCTCATCGGCCGTCGCCAACCGGACGCTAAATCTGCTGGTTTTAAGACAAAGAGCGTTCTCCAGGTGTTCCCCGATGAACGCCCCCTTGAGAAGCAAAGCTTTTCCGGACCGCTTCGGATGGATCCTGGCCCGAACGCCAGCAGCGGACAAGCGACCGATGAAGATGAGCATCGAGTCTATGTTCGGCCGCTCATCCGGTCTGAGCCGGAACTCGACGACCGTCCAAATTTGAGACCCAAGCGCGTCCGGTTCGCCAGGCGCCATCTCTATCACCTCCTTTCTCTTAAGTTTCCTATTTCTTGAAGCACGGGCCGAAACGCTCCGGGTCGGCCGACCGTTCGAGCTTGCGCTCGCAATCGAAGCCGTCGCCGACCGTGAGGCCGAAATGACCGCGGTCCAGAGCTCGGCCGGACGGCTGCCGCAGCGCCAGGATGTTCGGCGTTCCGGGATCGCGGCGGCAAACGACGCCGCGATAGAAAGGGTTGCCGAGCACCTTCTTGAACGTAAGTTCGTCCGTCCACGGCTGAGGCGGCTTCCGAGTGCTCGTGATGGTGAAGACGCTCCACGTCTCGACCGGCGTTCTGCCCCAACGCTTCAAACGCGCGGCGCTTCGCTTCCGCTTCAGGTCCCTCATGTCAACCGAACCGTCGGGATTCTTGCGAACACCGTAGACGATGTCATGGTCGTAGCGGGCGCGAACCCACCACGGCACCCGGTTCTTCGGCAGGATACTGGGGATCAGAATGAAGCGCGGATTTTCCCGGTCGAATGGGAGACCGAGCCCGGAGCGACGCTCGTTGACAAGGGCGTGGCTCTGCCTGATGTGCTCGATGACCGCTTGGTGCTCCAGGCGGGTCCGCACCCCAAGCCGGGTCCTCTTCTTGTCGACGTAGACCTTGCGTTCGAGGACGGTCAGAACCGGAAAGATGTCGAGGCGCGGTTCCGACCGGACGATCTTGATCGTCGTCATGCATCACCTCTCGTCCAGAAAAAGCTCTTGGTTATCCAAGTTGTCGTTCTCGATGAACCGTCCATTTTTTAACACGAACGAAGAGCCTTGTCTATAGAAAACGTTTCCTCTGAACTATGTCCGTAGGCGCGCGAAGATATCCTGCTCCACTTGCTGCAGGTCGGCGCCGTACTTCTGGCGCGAGTACTCCTTGAGCGCGGCCGCGAGCTCCTGTTTGCCGCGCGTCCATGATTCCGTTCCGACCTTCATGCTGAAGGGCTGGGCTGTCTGGCCGTTGATAAGGATCTTCGCCACGGCGTACAAGTTGTCGATGTTGGTGAGATCGTCCTCGTTGAAAATACCGGAGAGCTGTTTCACCAGGAACTCGGCATCCTGCGCGCCGACGCGCATGATTATTTGTGAACCGACGTTCCCGAAAACAGCGTCCCTTATCTTGTCCTGCAGCTGAGCGATGAACTGGTGAGCCATCGTGAGCGAGAGCGCGTACTTGCGCGCCTCGGAGAGGATGGAAGCCACGGCGTCGGTCGAGAAGTTCTGGAACTCGTCGATATAAAGGTTGAAATCGCGCCGGGCGCTCTTGTCCGCGATGTCGCCGCGCGACAGCGCCGCCATCAATATCTTCCCGATGACTATCATGCCGAGGAGGTTGGCGTTGATATCCCCGAGGCGGCCCTTCGAGAGGTTCACGAGGATTATCTTCCCTTCGTCCATCGCCGTCCGGAAATTGAAGGCCGATCTCGGCTGGCCGATGATGGGCCGCATAAAATCGTTCGCGATGAAGTTGTTGAACTTCGACGTGATATACGGCGTCATATTGGCGAGCGAGGCTTCGCCGCCGGCCTTGGCCGCTTCCTTCAGCCAGAAGTCCGCCACGACCGGATTGCGGATGCGCTCCAGCTTTCGCAGACGGAACTGAGTATCGGTGAATACGCGCGGGACCTCGATGAGCGTCGCCGGTTCGTTCGCCATATCTTCCATGAGGAGCAGCAGGGCGTTCCGCATATATTGCTCGAACATCGGACCCATCGATTCCGGCGGGAAAAGCTTGTTGAAGATGCTCTGCATCTCGTTCACGATGAACGTCTTTTCTTCCGGCCGGTTCGGATTGAAGTCGAGCATATTCAAACCGAGCGGCCGTTCGCGGTCGGTCGGGTCGAAAAGGATAAGGTCGTCAACACGCTCTTTCGGAATATAAGTGAGGGCGTTCTCGACAAGGTCGCCGTGCGGATCGATGACAGCAATGCCTTTGCCGCGCTTCATATCCGACATGATGAGATTGCCGATGAGCGTCGTTTTTCCGGTGCCGGTCTGGCCGATGATATAAATATGGCGCTTCTTGTCCTCATCAGTAAGATAGACCGGCTTCAACTGGCCGCGGAAAGAAGCTTGCCCGAGCAGCTGCCCGTCGGCCGGCAAGTTCGCCGGCGGGGCGGCTTCTTTCGATTTCAGATACTTCACCTTCGGCGTTTCCGTGCTTGAGGTCGGCAGGTGCCAGAAGCTCGCTATCTCCTCTGTATTAAGAACCATCGCTTGGCCGGAGGCGTAGTCGCGAAAAACGTAATCGTGAACAAGCCGTCCTACGTTCCGCGGCTTCACCAGTTTGAACTCGTTCCGCTGCGGGGCGGCGAGCTGCGAAAGGCCGGCCGTCAAGCCATCCAGAATGTCGTCGGCCTGGAACGGCGTTGGTGCCGAGGCCAAGAAGCGGACATTCACGGAAAAAAGCGGTTTCGTTATCTTGGCTTCAAGCGCTTTGACGGCTTCGTTGTCGACGATGACCGGCTCGCTCTTTTCTTTGGCTTTCTGCTCGGCACTCTTCGGCGAGAGCAGTTCATGCGCCGGCGGCAGGGCGGCCAGGATCTCGTTCACGCCCAACACTTTCTTGAGCGGTTCGCCTTTCTTGAGCTTCTCGAGATAGCTCAAAACCTCACGCTTCTTCTGCGGCGCCGGAGTCACGATAAGCTGAAGGGCGGCGCCCTCGCCGACCTGGCTTATCTTCGCGAACGCGCCGATGACCGAAGCGAAGGTGTCGGCGCCGACCTCCGTATAGGTCCGGACCGGCAAAGCGTAATGCTGTTTCAGGCCGACATACGCCGCCGCGGTCGCCCCCTGCGGATTGAAGATGTTGAAATCATCGGTCGCCTGTTCGACGGAAGCCCCGTTCCACAGACCCTGGACCTGCTTCAGCGCCACTTCGCTCAAACGCTTCGGCACCGTCAGGAAGAAATGGATCTCCTCGCCGACGTGCGGCACCGCCACTTCGAGCGCGAAGGGCGCCTTGAGGGCCGCTAGGTTCGCGAGTAACTGCTCAGAAGTATTTATTTCCGTCTTAAAATCCTTCCCCTGTTCCGGCTGGGTATTCGGTATCTTGATAAGAAAGACCGCCCGATTCAAAGAATCGAAGAAGTGCCGACGGCGCGTTGCCCGGACGAAGAAAAATATCCCGACGCCTAAGATGACCCCGAGACCTATTCCCGCCGCGAATGGAAGCCAGCTCATGCGTTGTTATTCAAGGAGCCCGCGTTTTTGGAATTCCGAGTAAAGTTTTCCGACCAAGGCGTCGTGAAATGTGTCGAGAACGTAAGGATTCGAGCGCGCGGCGGCGGCGTTCGCTTTCATGATGCCTTCGCGGAAAGCCATCTCGAGGAGCTGCTCGACCTCGAGACGCGTTTCCGGCGGTGCGTCCTTGGCGTAGTTCGGCAGCGGGTCCTGGATAACGTTGGCGTTCGCGGCCGCGGGCGGCGCGGGCGGCGGGGTCATCGATTGAACGGCCTGCTTCAATACCTCCTGATGGGAAACGCCCTGTATCTCCGGCTGTTCGCGCCGATTCTTCATTTCGGCCGAGAGGTGCTCGATATCGGACTCAAGGAATTGTTCGAAATTTGGTTGGATGTCGGGCATGTTAATAGAGATTAGAGGACGGGAGCGTTATAATGGCTGATATGACCAAAAACCGCACCGCCTGGCTCTTAGTCGGCATCATTATTATAGCACTCTTTTTGCGGAGCTATCGTTTGGCCGAGGTGCCGCCGGGGCTCTATCCCGACGAGGCGATGGACGGCACGAACGCGCAGGAGGCCATCGCGACCGGTCAGTATAAAGTTTATTACCCCGAGAACAACGGCCGTGAGGGACTTTTTATGAACATCCAGGCGGAGTTCTTGAAAGTCATTCTGCCGTTCGCTCATAATGAGCCGGAACCGTGGATGCTCCGCTTCGTTTCGATGGCCTGCGGGACGCTTACCGTCCTCGGCCTCTACTTTTTGGGCCGAGAACTTTTCTCGAAGCGTGTTGGTCTCTTGGCCGCCTTCTTCATCGCCACGAACTTCTGGCACATCAATTTTTCCCGCATCAGTTTCCGCGCCATCATGGCCCCGCTCTGCCTCGTCTGGGCCGCTTTCTTTTTCCTCTACGCGGTGAAGCGCGAGAAGAAATTCGAAAAATACGCGGCGGCTGTTCTCGGCGGTCTTGTTTTCGGGGCCGGCTTCTATACTTATATCGCCTACCGCGTCGCCCCGCTCCTCTTTTTGCTTTTCATCCCCTTCTTCCGGAAGCACGCCGACTTCTGGAAGGTCGCCGCCGTTTACGTGGCCGTCACGTTCTTCACCGCTCTCCCGATTGGGCTCTACTATCTTCATAACCCAGCAGATTTCTTCGGCCGAACGACACAGGTCTCCGTCATGAGCTCGAAGACCCCGCTCGCCGATCTGGCGTGGAACGTCGTGAAGACGGCCGGCATGTTCAACTTTGTCGGCGACATGAACCCGCGCCACAACGTCTCCGGTCGGCCGGAACTCTTCGCCCCCGTCGGCGCCCTTTTCCTCATCGGCCTTGTCCTTGGCCTCATCGCCCTCAAAAAGAAACCGGATGAACGTTTCTCGTTCCTTTTCATCTTCGGCTGGGCCACCCTCGCCGCTTTGCCCGTCGTCATTTCGAACGAAGGCCTCCCGCACGCGCTCCGCTCCATCCTCCTTATTCCGCCGGTCATTCTCCTCGCCGCTTTCGCCGCCGAACGGGTCTACCACGTGATGCGCGATAAGTGGCCGAAGTATCTGACAATAATTGTGACCGTCCTTTTCCTGGCCCTGCTCCCCGTCGAGGCCTACCACACTTATTTCGTTCTCTTCGCGAACGCCGCGGATACACCAGGCGCTTTTGCCGCCGATTATGTAACTATCGGACATGCCATCCGGGCTTTGCCGACCAGCACGCTGAAGTATGTCGTTGTCGAGGCGGGCGGCGTGGATGTGCGCGGCATCCCGATGCCGGCTCAGACCGTCATGTACATTACGGATTCCTTCACGCCAGAAAAACAGGCGGAGAAGAACATCTACTACGTTCTGCCGAAAGACGAGAATAGGATACCGGCCGGGGCGGTCATCTTCCGTCTGAAATGAAGAAGCCCCGCATCGCCGTTCTCGCCGGCGGACCATCGAGCGAGTATGAAATTTCGCTCCGCTCTTCGGCGCAGATCGAGCGCGCCTTAAAAGCGGCCTATCCCGTGAAGCGCGTCCTTCTATCGAAAGAGCCGGCGCGCCTCTTTGATACCTTAAAGAAAAACCTGAAAGGTACCGACGTCGCTCTGCTTTCCGCCCTGCACGGCGAATGGGTTGAAGACGGGCGCCTTCAGGCGCTCCTCGAAACCCTTCGCGTCCCCTACACCGGCTCCGGTGTTCTCGCGAGCGCGCTTGGGATGGACAAAGCCATGTCCTACGAGCTGGCCAAACGCTTCGGCCTTCTCGTGCCGCCGTATTTTGTCCTGCGCCGCTCGGCCGAGCCGGATGTCGTCCACGCGCGCCTCAAAGAAGATTTCGGCTATCCGTGCGTTGTGAAACCAAACGCCCTCGGCTCCTCCATCGGCGTCTCCATTGTTAAGAACCGCCGGACGCTGGACGCCGCGCTCCGGGCCGCTTTCGACTACGACGGAACGATAATCGTTCAAAAGTTCATTGCCGGCGCCGAGGTCACTTGCGGCGTGCTCGGCAACACCGCCCGGACGGACCTCGTCGCGCTGCCGCCCATCCTCATTCGCCCGCCCAAAGGTGCGTTCTTCGACTACCACGCGAAATACGATTCGCCGAAAACGAAGGAGTTGTGCCCCGCGCCGCTGCCGAAAAAGACGCTCGCGAACATCGAGGCCGCGGCGCTCTTGGCTCACGCCCTGCACCGCACGGACGGCCTCACGCGTTCTGATTTCATTCTGGACAAGAAAGGCGGTCTCAATTTTTTGGAAATCAATACGGCTCCCGGCATGACGGAGGCCTCGCTCTGCCCGAAAGAAGCCCGCGCCCTCGGCTGGACGTTCCTCGACCTCCTCGAAAAGATAATCGGCCTCGGCCTCGAACGGCGGCGGTAACGAAAGTCCCCGCTCGCGCGGGGACTTATTTTTACACCTTCGTTATCTCAACCTCGGTATAGTGCTGCCGGTGGCCCTTCTTCTTCCGATAGCGCACCTTTGAGTGATATTTAAAGATAATGACCTTCCGGGCGCGCGCTTGTTCAACGACGGTCGCTTCCACTTTCGCGGCCTTCACGTACGGCGTCCCGACCTCCACCTTGTCTCCGTCCACGGTCAAGAGCACCTTATCGAAGACCATTTTCGCGCCCGCCTCGCCGGCGAGCTTTTCTACTTTAAGTTTTTGACCGGCAGAAACCCGGTATTGTTTCCCGCCTGTCTCAATGACTGCAAATGAGGCCATGTTCCTTGGATATTTGAGGCCGCCCGGGGGCGGCGCTTAGTTCACGGAGATGATAGCGGAGAAGGCGATAAAAATCAAGACCGCAAAGACGAAGGTCGAACCGGCGATGAGCTTTCCGAGGAACCAGTCCCGTTCGTCGAGGCGAACCGCCAGGATACCGTTCAGAACGACCACAAGCACGCCGAAACCGCCGATATCGAAAATATCCCAGATGGTCCCTTTCATCTCGACCGGCGAGTCGAGGCCCGCATTGTAATGAATGATGAGCGGCTGGGAAATGCCCCGGAGCGACGTGTAGGCCCAGATCCAACCGGCCAGGACGAGGACGAAGCTAACGCCGATGGCTAAGGCGACGGGCTGATGCCGTTTGAGCTGTGACCAGAACGATTGGTTCATGAACTGAGAGGGTGCGGTGGCCGTCGGCCGTGGAGAACGGCGGTCAGCCAGTCCGGATCGAAAACATTGATGTCCGTACCTGTCGAAAGCTCAAAGCCGCCCGGCGGCGGGAAGATCTTCGGGATGACGTCGATGTGCCAGTGATAGTGGGCATATTTCTTCTGGTCCTTGATGGGTCCGGTGTGAATGAAGAAATTCAGGTCCGGGTCGGCCAGATACTTGCGCATCCGCTGGAGCGTCGACTTGAGGACGATGATGATGTCCAAAAGGTCGCGGCGCGGCGTTTTTTCGAAGAACGGCTCATGGCGCTTCGGATAGATGCTCACTTCCATTCGGCTCTTCGGCACGAAGGGGGCGACAGCAATGGCCCTGGCGTTCTCGTCCACCACGCGCGTTTTCGCTTTCCGTTCATATTTCAGAACGTCGCAGTGGACGCAGCGGTGGTGCTTCTTGAAATAGCGCTTCGAACCGCCGAGCGAACCTTCGACCTCCGGCGGGATGAAAGGCAAAGTGAGCATCTGATAATGCGGATGGTAAAGCGAAGCGCCGGCCAGTGGCCCCCAGTTGAAGAAGGTCGAAACGTACGCCAAGCAATCATCCTCTTCCGCCATTCGGAAGCGCCGCTGCATGGCTTCGAATATCTCTAAGGTCGCTTTGGGCGGCAGGTCGGCGATGTTCCGGAAGTGGTCGCGGCCGACGACGAGGTCGTGATAGCCGACGCCTTTCCGATAAGCGTACGGTCCACGGTGGTGGATGTCGGCACATTGTTCGCCATGGGCGAGCGCCGGATATTTGTTCGGAATGACGGCCACGCGCCATTTCTTCTCATCGTTCGGAACCAAAAAATGGGGCGGCCAGTTGCCCGTCCCGCGCAGGTCCTCAAAAGGACAAGTGGCCTTCGGGGTCGGCTTCCGTTTTTCTTTTTTGGCGAACAGCTGGTCGGGTCGTTTGGCCCGCTCCGGGACCATGATGACCCAATCACCGGAAACGATGTCTTGGCGAATTTCGCTCATATTAGGAATTATTCTACCTTATTTTTTCAGCCGATGCTCGGCGTACCAGGCAAAGACATCGTGCGCTATCGGAACGGCGTTCAAGCTCCCCTCCTTCGAGTTTTCGACGAGAATGAGGAGTGCGAGCTTCGGATGGTCGGCCGGCAGGTAGCCGACGAAGAAAGCATTCTCTTGGGTCTTATTGAAAACCTGCGCACTTCCGGTCTTGGCTGCGCTCGGGATCGACAGGTCGTCCAAAAGATGGGCCGTGCCCATTGGCGAAGTGACCGTCAAGCGCATCCCCTTCTGAACTTCAGCGATGGCCGGCGCGAAGGTCGTGAGGTCGCCCAGGGCGACGCCGGCCGTCGAGGAAGCGTTCACGAACGGCTGATAAATATAACCGCCGTTCGCGATGGCGGCGATGTAATTGAGCAACGCGATGGGCGTGACCAAAAGATCGCCCTGGCCGATGGAAACGTTGTAAGTATCGCCGAGCTGCCAGGGCCGGTTCGTGTTCTGCTTCTTCCATTCGATGGTCGGAAGAAAACCGGTGTTCTCGCCCGGCAGGTCGATGCCGGTCGGTTTATCGAGCCGGAACTTCTGCCACCAGGCGTCCAAACGGTCGATGCCGAGGCCTTTGATATCGCCGAAGCCGCCGCCCACTTCATAGAAGTAAACATTCGAGGATTGGGCGAGCGCCGCCGCCATGTTCACGTAGCCCTGATAGCGCCAATCCACGAAGCGGGTCGGATGTTCCGGGTCATACGGATTCGGGACGTCGAGATAGCCGGGTGAGAAGATCTGCCGCGTGGGCGTAATGACGCCTTCGGTCAGAGCCGCGACGCCATGAAGCGGCTTGATGGTCGAGCCGGGGTTATACATACCGCCCAGAAGACGGTCGAAGAGCGGCCTGGTCGAATCATTCAAGAGCGCCACTCGGTCGGCGCTCGAACCGGCCCCGCTCATCACGTTATTGTCGTAAGACGGCATACTGAAGAAAGCCAGAACGGCACCGGTCGTAGGATCAATGGCCAGGCCGGCCCCCGAGGTCCGACCGAGAGCGGTGAGCGCCTCCCGGAAACGCTGATAAAAATATTCCTGGAACTCACCGTCGATGGTGAGTTGAACGGTCGCACCGATCTTCGCTTCCGAATTGGTCCGTTCCGTAAGCGTTCGCCCTTTCGCGTCCCGCACTTGGACAGCCACGCCGGGCTGACCGCGCAATGTTTTGTCGTACTCCGCCTCAATGCCGCTCTTGCCCACAACGTCCTGGCCGGTCAAAGTATCGTCGGCTCTGAGATCGTCGGGCGAAGGATAACCGACGTAACCCAAGACGGTCGAGAAGACCGGCCCTTTCGGATAAGAACGCCGGTAACCGTCGGTGACCGTGAGCGTCTTCAGGCCCAAAGCCTTCAAGGCAACAAGCTGGCTTTGCGTAAGGTTGTCGCTCAGGATTATCGGCTCGGATGATTGTTCCGTGTTGCGGTCGCTGACCGCAGACAGGACCGTGTCCGGCGAAATGCCGAGCGTCGTGCTCACGGCCTCGAGCGTCCGCTCTTCAAGGTCCGGTTCTTGAAGGAAGGCCCGCACATCGAGCGCGGCGGCGAAAGCCGGCTGATTTTCTGCCAAAACCACGCCATTCCGGTCGACAATGAGACCGCGCGGGGCCGGCGTGAGCTGTTCCTGAAGAAGATTGGCAGCGGCGCGGCGGGCGTAAAAGTCACCGTTCGCCACGTTCAGAAAGACGAGTCGAGCGACCACCGCGACGACAACGCCCACCACGGCGAGACCCACGTAAAAGAGCGGTCGGTCGTCGAGCGGTACTTCGACCACGTCCAAGTCGCGCGACCAATCGTCCGAAAGAGATTCTTCGAAGATTATATCTGTCTTCTTTTTCATCTATGATGGCGGGCCCGGCGCACTGGTCCGAAAACGAGCTCGAACGTCCAGAACGCGAGGGCGGCAAAGAGGATATCGGTCACGAGTATCTGAAAGAAAGTTATCGGCTCCGCCAGAACGGTCGGCCCGTGCAGGAAGCCGTGGAAAACAGCGGCAGCCAGACCGACGAGAAGAAGATTGGCGAACCACGGTTGCCAGGAGAGAAAGCGGCGCGCGAGCGCGGCCCCGAACACCAGGGCAGCGAAAAGAATGAGGGCGGGCGCGAGACCCGGTTGCCAATTCAAAAGCAGGACGGTCAGGAGGGTCGTGAAGATGAGCGCTGGCCAATTGAAAAAAGCCCCGAGAACAACGCCGGCCGCGAGCGCCAGGTCAGGCGCGAAGCCGAAAAGGACGAGCCCCTTGAGCTCCAGCACGACGGCGAAGAGCATCAAACAGAGGCCGCTTACGAAAAGCCGGGGGTTCATGGCGCGGGCGGCGGAGAGACCGGCTGATGGCCGGTCGTAAGCCAGACGATCCTGATATCCGGAATGTCATAACCGAGGCGCAGGTCGGCCTCCTGGAACAACTGGTCGCCGGCGATGCGCTCGTTCGAAAGCGTCCCGACCGGCAGACCGTACGGCATATCCGGCGTCGCTGTGTAAACGACCGTCCCGTCGTTCACCGTGGTTGTTTTCGGAATGAGCGTGAGCTTCGGGTTCGTGCCGCCCTTGAGGAGCGCGTCAGCGCCCTTGTCACCCAAGCGGACGGCCAGCTGGAAGGACGGATCGAAGACCGTCCGAACGAGCGCGGTGTCGGGAAAGACCTGAACGACCTGACCGATGACGACGGCCGGGCCGGAGGTCGGCGTGCTGGAATCGGAGGCCGTGATGAGCGCCGCTTGACCGACCTCAACGCCCGCGTCGGCGCCGGCGGAAACGAGCAATTCGTTCTGAAAATTGAAAGGGTAGCGTGAATAAACGAAAGCCGGTTCGTATTTTTCGACGACGGTCGGGCGCGGCGCCGCCATCGAGCGAACAAGGGCAGCCTGAAGCGAAGCGTTCTCGATGCCCGCCTGGTCCATCGAAAGACCGCTCCAACCCGTGAGGAGGCGCTGCAGCCGCCAGCCAACGGACGGCGCGAGGACCACGCAGAGGCACGTGGCCAAAATTAAGAGAGTGATGAGTAGTCGTTCCATGGAACGAAGCTTGAACGCCAGCCCGGCGCTAGAGCTCGATCTCCATCGGCCGCAGCGGATTGTCGAGCAGGCTCCGATGCAGATCGAACTCATCCACGATGTGTCCAAGACCGCGCACGACGCACGTCAGCGGCTCTTGGGCGATACGGGTCTCCACTTGGGTCTCCTTCTGGATCATCTGGTCGACGCCGCGGAGAAGAGCCCCGCCGCCGCAGAGCGTGAGGCCCTGCTTCAGCATATCACCAACGAGCTCCGGCGGCGTAGCTTCGATGACCTCCAGGATGGAATCCACGACAACCCGCAGGGATTTTGCGAGCGCCAGCCGGATGTGGCTGTTCTTTACAAGCACTTCGCGGGGCAAACCGGTCGAAAGGTCGCGGCCCCGGATAGGCACCTCGAGGCGCTCGTCCAAAGCGATGGCGGAACCGACGGCTATCTTCGCCGCTTCGGCGGTCGGTTCGCCTATCACAAGCTTGAACTCGTCGCGGACGAACTGGATGACGTCGTTATTGAAGCGGTCGCCGGCCACCTTGAGTGTCCGGGCGACGACCGTGCCGCCCATGGAGATGACGGCGATGTCGGTCGTGCCGCCACCGATGTCGATGACGAGCGTGCCGGAGGGCTGGTCGATAGGTAAACCGGCGCCGAGGGCGGCCGCCACCGGCTCTTCGACGAGATAAACTTTCGCGCAGCCGGCGCTCTTCGCCGCGTCCTCGACGGATTTGCGCTCGACCTCGGTCAGATTGTTCGGAATGGCGAGAATGCCGCGCCGGAAACTGGCGAAGGGCAGCGAGGCGTTCGTGAGACGTTTCAAAAACTGATAGAGCATCTCGCGGGTCATTTCGAAATCGGAGATGACGCCGTTCACCAAAGGACGCGTCACGGTGATGTGGGCCGGCGTCCGGCCGAGCATCTTTTTCGCGTCGTCCCCCACCGCGAGGATCTGGTTCGTCTTATTATTGACCGCCGCGACGGATGGCTCGTTGATAACGAGCCCCCGATTCTTCAGATAGATGAGGGTGTTGGCCGTGCCCAGGTCAATGCCCACATCGCGGAACAAACGGTCAAAAAGGGCCATAAAAATAAGGGTGTTTTGCGCAAACCAAGATTAGCACGGGGCGCCGGTCCGATGCAACGCCGAGCGGCTTTTGCCGGCTATGAAAATGGGGTCGGCGGCACAACGGGCGCCACCGACCCCGACCGACCTCAGACGTACACCTGGTACTCCGCGGGATGTCCGCGCAGGCCGGGCTGGCACGTCGGGCAGTAGAAGATCTCGACCTCCTCCTCCCCGATGCGGACCTTCGTCTTCTGGGTCCGGTCGCCGCAGTCGACGCAGCGCGCGTTCAGAACGTTGTGCTCGTCCGGGCAGTAGTGCTCAGCTTCGAAGAGCACGATGGTCTCGAAGAGCGCTTCCGCAGCCTCTTCCGGGTCGCGGACCTCTTCCGCCCGTCTGGCGGCCGGGTCTTCGACGCGATTCGCTCGGGCACAGAACATGGCTCCCCTCCTTCGAGGACCGGAAAGGTGCCGGCTGGCCTTACCCTACTCCTCCCGCCGACCGGAAAGCAAGCCACGGCGGCGGTAGGTTGTTTCCCGAAAAAGGAGTTATACTATCCTCGAAAGGCCGGCTAAGGCCACAAACACGCAATAATGCGTATTCTTCGAACATGGGCGTTCGAGTGGTGGGAGATGGGCATCTTGAAGG
>DATJQA010000030.1:0-8840 GCA_035506115.1 Minisyncoccota bacterium
AGAAATAAATTTGGAGAAATAGATATTATTGCTAGATCTAGTGATGGAACTCTGGTTTTTATAGAGGTAAAGACGATTGAAGCAGTGAATAGTCACGGATATTCTCCAGAGGACCATATGAACAGACAAAAACTAGAAAAGCTCCGTAGAGCATGTGAGATGTTTAGCGCGAAACATCCAGAACTTATCAACGAGAAGAAGGGGTGGAGAATTGATCTTCTGGCATTGACTAAAGATAATAATGATGTTGTAATAAAGCACTACGAAAACGTATAGTCTTTTAATGTTCTACATTATTTGACAAATGAAACCTTCAGAGTACTATAAATGTGTCGTGAATCCGCTCCGCAGCGGATTTTTTTAAAGAAACCCAGGCAGCGGAGAGCTAAAAGCAAAGTATTCATAAAAAATATATGTTGAACGTCAAAGATCTAATAAAAGCGGTCAAACAAGTGGCCGAGGAAAAAAGTTTGGAGCCCGATAAAGTTATCGAAGCAATAGAATCATCACTAGCGGCTGCTTATAAGAAGGAATACGGCACGCGCGGTGAAATTGTGCGGGCGAAGTTGGACATGAAGACCGGCGCGATGAAATTCTGGCGCATGAAGACGGTTGTCGACGAGACAACGGTGCGTATCGTAGAAAAAAAAGAAGGCGAAGAAGATCCGGTCGATGATAAGGAATGGCGAGAACGCGTCGGTATTCCCCGCGAAGAGCCAGAAGAGGGCGATGGTGAGTTCAAGCTGCCGCGCTATAATCCGGAGCGCCACATTCTTTTAGCAGATGCAAAAGAGATAAAATCCGATGCAGTTCTCGGGGAAGAGATAGAATTCCCGCTCGAAACTCATGAGGATTTCGGTCGCATCGCCGCTCAGACCGCGAAACAGGCGGTCTTTCAGAAGCTGCGCGAATCGGAACGAGATTCCATATTGAAAGAGTGGCGCGGCAAGGAGGGACAGATTGTAAGCGGCATGGTCCAGCGCTTTGAGCGCGGACATGTCTATATCGATCTCGGGCGTGCGGTCGGTGTGATGTTCCAGAACGAGTCCGTACCGGGCGAACACTACCGGAATGGGGAACGCCTGCGTTTCTATGTGCTCGCCGTTCAGGAGGATACGCGCCTGCCAGGCATTATCTTGTCACGAGCTCATCCAAAATTTGTGTCGAAGCTTTTCGAATTGGAAGTGCCGGAAGTTGCGGATGGTGCCGTGGAGATAAAACTCATTGCGCGCGAACCGGGCAGCCGAACAAAACTGGCGGTCGTTTCGAAAGCCGACGGCGTTGATCCGGTCGGAGCTTTGGTCGGCCAGCGGGGGACACGCGTGATGGCCGTGAACAATGAGCTGGGCCAGGAAAAAATAGATATTATCGAGTATTCTGAGGATCCAGAAACCTTCATCGCGAACGCCATCTCGCCGGCCAAGGCGCAATCTGTCGAGATCCTGCCGCACAGGGAAGCGCGGGTCTACGTTGCCGAGGACCAGCTTTCGCTGGCTATCGGACGCGGCGGTCAGAATGTCCGGCTGGCAGCGAAACTCACCGGCTGGAAGATAGATGTGCGTTCTCAGGCAAAACCGGAAGAAGCGATCGAGGGCGGCGTGTCCGGCGTAGCTGAGGAAGTGGCCGCGGTGATCCCGCCGTCGGACAGTGATGATGAGGGGTACGGAGTTTCGTAGGTTCATTAAATAAAAATAAGTCGAGAAAAAAATAATCCAATATGGCAACGCAATTATATTTGGGGGCCGCTTTGCTTTCCATTATCTTTAGCGTCGGACTTATGAAAGCGCTGAAAAAATATTCTGCTGGAAGTCAGCAGATGCGCGCCATTCAGGCCGCCATTAAAGAAGGTTCTCAAAGCTACCTGAAACGACAGAACAAGACGGTCGCAGTCGTCGCGGTCGTTATCGCGGTGATCCTCTATGTGTTGATGAGCTGGAAAGTGGCGCTCGGGTTCTTGATCGGGGCGCTTGCTTCCGCGTCGGCCGGCTATCTTGGAATGATGACGGCTGTCGACACGAATGCGCGCAGTGCGGAAGCGGCGAAGGGTGGTATCGGCCAGGCGTTCCGCGTTGCCTTTCTCGGCGGCTCGGTTACCGGTTTTTTGGTCGTTGGTCTTGGCTTGCTCGTGACCGGCGGATTTTACGCCTACTTCCGAGACCCCTTAGCGCTGACCGGTCTGGCGTTCGGTTCTTCTCTCATCTCCGTTTTTGCCCGCTTGGGTGGTGGCATATATACGAAAGCCGCCGATGTTGGCACCGATCTCGTCGGTAAAGTGGAGGCCGGCATTCCGGAGGATGATCCTCGGAACCCGGGTGTTATTGCGGACAACGTCGGCGACAACGTCGGCGACTGCGCTGGCATGGCCGCGGACCTCTTCGAAACTTACGCAGTGACGCTTACGGCGGCGCTTTTGCTCGGCATGAACGCGCAGCCCTGGGGTGCACCGCTTACGCCGGAACAGATGAGCTTCCCTTTCGTCATGGGCGGGTTGGCGATCGTGGCTTCCATTGTTGGTAGCTTCTTCGTCCGTCTCAATAAGGGTTCAATAATGGGCGCTCTCTATAAGGGCCTCGTTGCAGCGCTTGTTTTATCCGCCGGCCTGTTCTACTGGGCGGCGGGCGCTTACTTCCCGGAGAATTCTTGGAGCGTGTTCATTGCGAGCCTGGTCGGCTTGGCGGTGACGGCTTTGATGGTTCTTACGACCGACTACTACACGGCCAAGAAATTCCGGCCGGTACGGATAATCGCAGAAGCGTCGCGTTCGGGCCATGGCACGAACATCATCATGGGTCTCGCGGTCGGCATGGAGTCGACCTTCCTGCCCATCCTCGTTATTACAGGCGGAATCCTCATTGCCTATCAGGCAGTTGGTCTCTATGGTGTTGCCGTTGCGGCAACGGCCATGCTTTCGGTGGCTGGCATTGTGGTGGCCATCGATGCCTTCGGCCCGATAACGGATAATGCCGGCGGTATCGCCGAAATGACCAGCGCGCCGGAGAGCGTGCGCGAAGTGACCGACGCCTTGGATGCGGTTGGTAACACAACGAAGGCTGTGACGAAGGGCTATGCCATCGCTTCGGCGGGTCTCGCGGCTCTGGTGCTCTTCGCGAGCTACACCGAAGAACTAGCTGATCATCTGAGCAAGATGGGTCGTCCGATGCAAGTGTTCGCCCTGAATAGCCCAGCGGTGCTTATCGGCTTACTGCTTGGCGCGTCCATTCCTTATCTCTTCGCCTCGCTTGCGATGCGAGCGGTCGGGGATACGGCCGGCGTGCTTGTCGAAGAAATTCGGCGGCAGTTCCGGGAGATAAAAGGCATTATGGAGCACAAGGCAAAGCCGGAATATGGCCGAGCCGTAGATATCGTGACCAAAGCAGCTCTCCGACGCATGGTAGCCCCGGCTCTCATCGCAGTCGGCGTTGTTGTCTTGGTTGGTCTTTTGCTTGGTCCTTTGGCGCTCGGCGGATTCCTGATCGGGACGCTCACGACCGGCCTCTTTGTTGCCATCTCGATGACCTCGGGCGGCGCCGCTTGGGATAATGCCAAGAAATATATCGAGAGCGGCCACTTCGGCGGGAAAGGTTCGGATGCCCACAAGGCAGCCGTGACAGGGGATACCGTCGGCGATCCGTACAAGGATACCGCCGGCCCTTCCATAAACCCTTTGATCAAGGTCATCAACATCGTTGCCCTCTTGCTCGTTCCGTTCCTCTAGGCCATACTACGGGCATGGAAAATTACGAAATGAACCTGGTTCCAACGGTCATCGAAAAAGTTCCGGGCGGCGAGCGCGCCTACGACATCTACTCACGGCTCTTGAAGGACCGCATCATCTTCTTAGGCGGACCGATCAACGATGCGGTGGCGAACACCGTTATCGCCCAGCTGCTCTTCTTGGAACACGAAGATCCGAAGAAAGAGATAAAACTGTACTTGAACACGCCGGGCGGTTCCGTCACGGCCGGTCTCGCCATCTACGACACGATGCAGTTCGTGAAGCCGGATGTCTCGACGATGTGCGTTGGGATGGCCGCTTCGATGGGCGCCGTCCTGCTCGCGGCCGGTAAGAAGGGAAAACGTTTTGCTTTGCCCAACTCTGAAATATTACTTCACCAAGTGATGGGCGGCGCCGAAGGGCAGGCGGTGGAGATAGAGATAACCGCCAAGCAGATCATCAAGATGAAGGATAAGATAAACGAGATCTTGGCGCGGCACACTGGCCAGTCGAAATCTAAGCTCGAGAAAGACACCGACCGGGATTTCTACATGACTCCGGTCGAAGCGAGAGCTTACGGTCTCATTGACGAGATGATCAAGACGAGAAAATAAGAGAAAAGAAAAAGCCGCTCCCCAGAGCGGCTTTTTCGTGATAGGATAGGCGCATATGACGGTCAACACGGACAGAAAACGCATCGAGGAGATACTGAATCGAGGCGTTGTAAGCGAGATACTGCCTTCGCGCGAAGAGTTCGTGAAGGTCTTATGTTCCGGAAAGAAACTGAGGATCTATATCGGTGCTGATCCGACGTCGGAATCGCTGCATCTGAGCCACGCCAAGAACTATCTGCTTTTGGAAGAGCTGCGCCAATTGGGACATGAGGTCATTGTTCTGGTCGGTGATTTTACGGCCCAGATCGGCGACCCGTCGGGTCGGAGCGCGACGCGGAACCAAATGACAGAAGCGGAGGTAAAGAAGAACGTGAAGAGCTGGCTTTCCCAGATAAAGCCCCTCATGAACTTCAAGGACAAGAAGAATCCGCCGCGCTTTCTTTATAACAGCCAATGGCTCAAGAAATTGTCTTTCAAGGACATAATTTCTCTGGCCTCCAACTTCACTGTTCAACAGATGATCGAGCGGGATATGTTCGAGAAGCGCCTCGAGGAGAATGTTCCCATTCATCTCCACGAATTCCTTTATCCGTTGATGCAGGGATACGACAGCGTGGCGATGGATGTCGACGTGGAGCTGTGCGGCACCGACCAGATCTTCAACGCCTTGGCCGGCCGGACGCTCTTGAAGCGTCTAAAGAACAAGGATAAGTTCGTCGTCGCCGTGAACTTGATGGCTAATCCGAAGACGGGGGAGATGATGTCCAAAAGCCGCGGGACGGGCGTCTTTCTCTCCTCTCCGCCAGATGATATGTTCGGGGCCATCATGGCTCAGCCGGACGAAATGATCGAAGTGCTCTACGTGAATTGCACACGCCTGCCGCTTTCTGAGAAGGACTCGTTCTTGGCGCAGGGGCCGAGAGAAGCAAAAGCAAAAGTGGCCTTCGATATCGTGAAGAGGTTCTATGGAGAAGCGGCGGCGAAGAAGGCGGAGGAGAGGTTTGTAAAAACATTTTCTAAGAAAGAACTTCCCGAGGATCTTCCGCAGATACAAAGCTCATCCGGCACGACGGCGACTATTCTGATGGTCGGGTCAGGGGTGATAAAAAGTAACGGTGAAGCCTGGCGCTTGGCTCAACAAGGCGGGTTCGAGATAGACGGCAAGGTTGTGAAGGACGCCAAGAAAAAGATCACCGTGTCTGACGGGCAGGTAGTAAGGATAGGGAAGAAGAGCTTCTTCCGGATAAAGACAAAAGATTGAGCGGGTAGGAGGAGGCGAACGTCGGTCGCCTCGGGCGACCTCCCGATGGGGCTTGGACGCCCCTCTCGTCCTCGCTCCGCTCGGTCACCCCTCGGAGAAACTCCCGTTTCTCCAAACCTGCCTACCGGTAGGCAGGCCTCTTCCCGTTCGATTCCCTCCATCTCAATCAGAAACAAAAATAACCCACGGCAAGCGTGGATCATTTTTGTTTTGAGCGGGTAGGGGGAATCGAACCCCCGGCATTAGCTTGGAAAGCTAAGGTATTACCACTATACGATACCCGCCTTTCGGCGCTTTCCATTCTACTCGTCGCGCATTGTTTTCTCAAGCATTCCAGCCCTTGATTCCCCGGGGCTTTTGGTATAGGGTAAGAGCCATAAAATATCTCCGCCATGTCCCGTCGCCTTCGCATATTCTTCATTCTGGTCGGCGTCGTTGTGGTCGGCTACTTCGTCGGTAGTCGGCTCGGTTTCGGTTCGAACGGGGTCTCCGCGGATTTCTCCGACGCTCGTGCTCAAGGTGCCGTTGTGGGTCAAGATATCGTCAATCTGTCGAACGATATGGCGAAGCGTCTCGACAAGATAAATCAATACGACAAAGAAGGAGATTATACGGAGGCGCTCGTTGAATCAGTGGAGCTTGTGAAGAACGCCCAAGACCTTCGAACGCGAGCCATCTCTTTGTCCAGCGATCTTGAGAGGATGACCGGCGCGCTCTCGTCCATCAAGAACGCCGACGCGCGGGCCGCCGCTCTCGAGTCCATCTCCAATCGGATGGCGCTCATCAGCCGTCTTCTGAGCTATAACGACTACTATCTCCAGCTTCTGAACGCTCTTCAGACGCGGTTCCGCGGTCAGAAGCCGACCGTGCCGGTCCAGACGCTCATCGACCAGATCAATTCGGAGGTGAACGCCATCAATAACTTCAACCGGCAGGCCGGCGAGGCCATGGACCGTTTTGATAGTATACTGAAGACGAACGGGAAGTAGTTTCGCGTTCGGGCCAGTAGCTTAGCGGCTAAAGCAACGAGCTTATACCTCGTCGACCGATGGTTCGAGTCCATCCTGGCCCACAGATATCTCCTTAGCGGTTCCTGGTTCGAGCTAATGCGCAGGATGACCGGCCCCCTGGGGGGGTCGGTCATTGCATTATGTGTATAATGTAACAAGCCCCCCAACGGGGCGTTATATAAAACAAAGGTCAATTCGTACCCATAAAATCACAATGAAAAGAATTGCAGTTTCATTTTTTGTTGTCGCCATTGGTCTCGCTCCAACTTTGAGCTTCGCCCAATCGACGACCTCGGATCTCATGAGCCAGATCCAAGCTTTGAACAATCAGCTCCTGCAGCTGCAGCAGCAACAGCAGCAGATTCAGTCGCAGAAACAGCAGGTCGTGTCGACGCTGCTCACCACGCTCGGCCAGGGTTCTCAGGGCGACGCGGTGAAAACACTTCAGGCGCTTTTGGCGTCCGACCCGACCATCTATCCGCAAGGACTCATCACCGGCTTCTTTGGTCCGGCGACGGCGCAGGCGGTAAAGCGGTTCCAGAAGGCACATGGATTGGACCAGGTCGGCAATGTCGGTCCGAAAACACTCCAGCAATTAAATGCGTGGTTCAAGGACCATCCGGTCCAATTCGAGAACTATACCAGCACTTCGACGCCTAGCTCTACGGCTAATGGCGGCGGTCGCGGGTTTGCTTTCGGTCGGCGTCTCTGCACGCCGCTCCCGCCCGGCCACATGAACGCGCGTGGTTGGTTGCGGAAAGAAGGGCGGAACGAGCGGCAGATAATTCCGTTCTGTCAGAATGCCGGCACGTCAACTTGGCCGTACCCGTGGCAATACCCATATTCGACTTCGACCACCACGACGACACCGGTCATCTCGAACATCGCGGCAACGCCTTCGGCTCAGAGCGCGACGATAACCTGGACGACCAACGAGAACGCGAACTCGCAGATCCTCTACGGTCTGACCACGGCGTACGGTTCACAGACCTGGCTTGATGGGTCGCTCGTAATAAACCACTCCCAGGTGCTGAACGGCTTGGCTACCTCGACCACTTACCACTACCAGGTCCTGTCCCGTGATGCTTACGGCAACCTCGCGACCTCGCCGGACCAGACGTTCACGACCCTCGCGGGCGCTTCGGACACGACCGCGCCGGTCATCTCGAACATCTCGGCGCAACCGATGGCCCACTCGGCGACCGTCAACTGGACGACCAACGAGAATGCGGACTCGCAGGTCTACTATGGCACGAGCACGGCGTACGGCCTCCAGACAACTCTGAACCCGACCCTGATCGCGAATCATTCTCAGGTCTTGTCCGGCCTCGATGCCTCGACCCTGTACCACTATCAGGTCTTGTCGCGGGATGCCGCCAGCAACCTCGCGACCTCACCGGACCAGACGTTCACAACCCTTCAGGACACGACCGCGCCGGTCATCTCGTCTCTTTCGGTGGCACCCGCGGCGACGACCGGTGGCATCTACTTCCTGACGAATCTCCAGACGACCGTGAAAATCTACTATTCGACGGTTGGGAGCACCTTGGATCCGAACGCGACGAGCACGCTCCTGTACTCGGACAGTGCCTTGAATACGGTCCACAACTACACGTTGCCCGGCCTCTCGACGAGCACGACCTACTATTACCGCATCGAAGCCACAACGGCGGCGAACGGAGTAGTGACCTCTCAGGGCCAGTTCACGACCTTGGCGATGTAGATCGTTCGATTGGTCCCTGGAAAAACCCCCGCTCGGCGGGGGTTTTTTCTTTTCCTATTCTCGGAGAGCGTTCAGCTTGAGATAGTTCCCGAAAAGCTGAGCAACCAGGATCGGCCCGGTGCCGCCGGGTGTTTTCGTGTAAGCGATGTTCTTTTCGTCGGCGCCCGCCGGATCGAAATCTCCGGCCAGTTTTCCATTCGCACCCTTGCTGTATCCGAAGTCGACAACGAGCGCGCCCTTGGTAAGATGTTTGGCGCTAAACAAACCCGGAAAGCCCGCCCCGCTTACGACAATATCCGCCTCGATCAGGCGTTCGTGCAGATTCCGACTTTTAGAATCGAAGACCATCAGTTCAGCGACGCGGTTCTGAAGCCAAAAACCGATGGGTCGGCCGATAAGGATGCCGGCGCCAATGACAGCGACGGTCGCTTGGCGCAGGTCTTTTTTGTATTTCCGACCGAGGATCTCTTCTAGGGCGGCGACGGCCGGCGGAACGATGATGTGCCGGTCTGTATAG
>DATJQA010000031.1:0-13350 GCA_035506115.1 Minisyncoccota bacterium
GCTGGACTCCCGCGCACAAGACCGGAGGCCGTGTCCCTGGTTATCGAACCTCCAAGCCCTACTGCCCCCCACACAAAACATACATAGAGCACTGCGGACACGACCGTGCCGACGAACAGGGCGGAACGAAGATAGCGCAAGCCTGATCGTTTCTTCAGATATTCCGTGACCGGCGCGACCGCTGTCCAGCCCGCGAGCGCAAAGAGCGCGGGTCCAAAGGCCTCGCTCAAAGACCCCTCTCCGATGATCGGCAATTGCGGCAACGTCCCCAGCGATCGCGCCGCCGCCAGAAAAATCACCGAGATCAGACCGGCCTTAAGGAGCGTCCCGATGGTCTCGATCTGAACGAATGCTCTGAGGCGCGCGAGAAGAGGTAGGGACACGGCCATCCAGAAAAGCACGAGCGCGATGTTCTCCGGCAAGGTCGGAATGAGAATGTGTAGAAAGCGGGCCGCCAGCAGAAGATACGCCACGAGCGAGAACACGACGCCCAAGAGCACCGCGGTGAAAGCCGGCCAAAATGAGAACGCGCCGAGCTCCGTCCTCGCCAGGCCCGGCAAACGGCGATGCTCGCCGAAATGGACGAGCACGCGCGCGTGTAGCTCATGTGCGTACATGACGAATACCGATAAGCCCGCCAGAAGGACCAGGGCCGGCAACCAGCCCACTCGGCTCACAACGTATGGGAGCGCGAACATACCAGCGCCGACGGTCGTCGCTACGACCAAAGCCGCCGCGCCTAAAATGTGGCGGAACGAACGCATGTTCTTCTAAGCGGCGTAAACCTTATCCCCTTCCCGCACGCGCTTGCCAACCTTAATGCCCACCTCTTTGCCTTTCGGCGCGACCGGAATGGGCTTGTGGTCGTACTGCATCGATTTCACGGCTTCTTCGAACTTCGTCGTCGCGCCCTGGAACCGGAGGCGCGTGCCGGCTTTGACCGGCTTCGAGAACTTCACAATGGCCACTTTGATGTGCGTGTAGAAATGGGTCACCGTGCCGATGGGCTTCTCGGCCTTCGGCGCTTTGACGACCAATTTTTTCGCGGGGCGCTTGGCAACCTTTTTCGCGGGTTTCTTAGAAACTTTCTTCGCCGGCTTCCTTTTTTTGGCGGGCATAAAATATGATACTTGATTTTGCCTCGGGACGACGAGGTGTTTTTATTATACACCCGGGCGCGGGCTTACAACTCGACCGTCTGGTTCGTTGTCGGAACGATAGCTTCAACGCCCAGATCCTTGCGAATATGATCCGCAAGCGCGGCCGAGGCCGGCGGTTCGCCCTGGACCACAAAGACTTTCTTGAGGGTTGTTTTTCGAGGCGCGAGCCAAGAGAGAAGATGCGGCTGGTCGGCGTGAGCCGAGTAGCCGGAGAGAGAACGGCGCTCACACCGGACCGGCACATCCTCGCCGAAGATGGTCACATGCTCGGCGCCGTCCAAGATGGAACGGCCGAGCGAGCCGCTTCCCTGGTAGCCGACGAAGAGCAAAATATTGTTCGGGTCGGGAAGATAGCGAAGCTCGTGGTGCAGGATGCGCCCGCCGTGCGACATGCCCGAGCCAGCGATGATGACCTTCGGCGGCGGGACGTCGTTTATCTCTTTCGATTGCTCGGTCGAAAGCGTGAGGTGAAGGCCGGGAAAATTCAGGATGTCGTCGCCGGACTCGACAAGGCCGTGCGCTTCCTTGTTGAAGTAATCCTCGTATTTCTTATAGACAACGGTCAGCTTTATGGCCAGTGGGCTGTCGACGTAGACCGGGATGCGCGGCACGTGCTTCTTCTCGATGATGTCGTTCAGATGATAGAGAAGGTCCTGCGTGCGCTCCATTGCGAAGGCCGGGATAAGCAACACACCCTTCCGCGCCTCGATATCCGTAATGGCTTTTTCCAACTCGGCCTCGCGCGTGGTGACGTTCTCATGGACGCGGTCGCCGTAGGTCGACTCGATGACGCAATAGTTCACATCCGGCAAGGGCTCGGTCGGCATAATGATGGGCGCCGGGAAGTTCCCGAGGTCTCCGGAGAAAGCGATGGTCTTGCCTTCGGCCGAGATCTTGTAGACCACCGACCCTAAGATATGGCCGGCGTCATATAGCTCGACCGTGAACGGACCAATGGTAATGGGCTTGTGATATTCAAGACCGTGCCACAACTTCATCGCCTCATGGATCTCGTAGGCCGTGAAGAGCGGCGTCTTGCCGTGGTGTTCCGCTTCTTTTTCCATAATGTGCTCGGTGTCCAAAAGAAGCAGGTCGGCAAAATCCTTCGTCGGCCGACTGGAATAGATCTGACCGCGAAAGCCGTCCCGCCAGAACTTCGGGATGCGGCCGATGTGGTCGATGTGGGCGTGGGTCACGAAGATCGCCGAGACCTCGGCGGGGTTATAAGCGAACGACTCGAAGTTGCTCCGCTCGGCGAAACGACTGCCCTGCTCCATTCCGCAATCGACGACGATCTTGTGGCCGCCCGATTCCAAAAGATAGTTGGCGCCGGTCACATTACCCGCGCCGCCGTAAAAAGTAAGTTTCATTTCATCGGTATTGAATACCTCAGAGGTTAGTATACCAACAAAAATCGGCGAAATCTCTTACATTGACTTTTTAATATTATTCAGTAAAATTATATCTGGCTCATCAGCAAGCTTGGAGAAATTCTATCTGCGCCCTGGCGCGGGAAAGGATCACGTCATGGGACACCTCCGAACCTTCGTCGGTCTCGCCGTTTTCGCCGTTTTTCTGGGCATCGCAGCGTTTCGGACCTCGCTGACGGCGGCCTTCGTCCTTCTCGTCGTCGGCTTCCTGCTCGCTGTCGTGGTGATCGCTGGCGACACCATCCCCACGAAGAACGAGTTGTCCGAGATGTTGGATCGCAGGACGCCTTCCTTGGTCAAAGCGCTCCTCGGCGGCACATCCCTCGCGCTGATAGCGACGGGGATGGCGAGCGGGCTTCGTTACATCGCCTGGGCTGGCGCCCTGCTCGGCATCGGGATCATCGCCACGCTCGCCAGCACCAAGCCTCCGGGCACGACGCAGAGACTCATCGGTAGGTGGCTGTAGCCACTGCACCGACCACAAAGGCCGTCACCAACACATCGGTGACGGCCTCGAAAATTTTATACCCAACTCTAGATGCGTCCTTGTTCCTGATAAAGCATGTTCCGGCCGGACCGGACGACGAACTTTTCTTTCTCCGCGCTCAAGATGTCCTCGACGACCGCCCGTTCGTTCCAAGCGATCTTCCGTCCGTTCTCGACGCACATCCAAACTTCGCCGCCTTTCCCGGTCAGAACGACGGCATCCCCCTTCTTTGCCAGAAGCATCGCTTGGCGGATAGCCGCTCGTCGATCAATTATCTTGTAGACCGGTCGGAAGTCTTTCGAAACCTCACGGATACCGCTTTCGATATCGTTTAAGATGGCCATTGGGTCTTCGTCGTAAGGATCTTCGTTCGCGAGCACGATGACGTCGCAATTTCGAGCTGCGATCTTACCCATCTCCGCCCGTTTCCAAACATCCCGACCGCCACCCTGGGCGCCCAGAAGGCCGATAATATTATGAGGCTTGAAAAGCTTAACTGTTTCGTAGATGGCCGTTAAACTCGCTGGCTCATGGGCGTAATCCACAATGACCGTGAATGGTTGGCCCGCATTCACGACTTCGCAGCGACCCGGCACCGAACGGACCCGGCGGACGAAATCTTTAAGGCGCACCGACGGAACGCCAAGAGCCAGTGCCGCCGACATGGCGGCCGCCACGTTGTAGACGTTGAACTCGCCGATAAGCGCTGTTTCTATCTCCTCTTCGTCGAACTGGAACATTGTTTCTCGGATAGTGAGCGCGACATGGGATACTTCGTGATTCGCCTCTAGGTGGTACTTTTCGGCGAGCGCAGCGGCTCGGCCATGGTCCCGGACGCTGAAACCGACACGGTGCTTGATGTCCGGCTCTAAAAAGAATTCGACGTTCCGATCGTCAAGGTTGTAAATGCCGATGCTCTTGCGATTCCGGGAGGCGTGTTCGAAGAGAGCGACCTTAGCGGCGCGGTAGTTCTCAAAACTGCCGTGTCGCTCGATGTGCTCCGGCGAGATGTTCGTAAAAACGACCATTGCATAACGGATGAAACGATGGCGGAACTGAGCGATGCCTTCTGAAGACGTTTCAACTATGGCGTAGCGGCAACCCGCATCGGCCATTTCGCGGAGAAGTTTCTGTAAGGCCAGGCGGCCAAGCATCGTCTGCTTGGTCTCGTTCGTCCACTCCCGGTCGCCGATAGCGAAGTTCACAGTTGTAGCAAGACCCGTCTTATGGCCGGCGGCGTTCAGAATGTGCGCTAAGAGATTGGCGGTCGAAGTTTTTCCTTTTGTGCCCGTCACGCCGATGACCGTCATCCGTCGGGAAGGAAAACCGTACCGCCAGGCGGCCAAGAAGCTCAGGAAGTAATGATATATCGCTAAAAGCCACGGCAAACGATAGAGCCGACGGACCAATCGCGATCGCTTCAGGCGCTCCAAGGACTCTTCCGTCATGACCGTTCGGCAAGAATCTTAAGAGCGGCCTTAAGGCGCACTTCAAGGCCGGTCGTGCCTTCCGGCAAACGCTGAAGCGCGGCTTTCACTTGCTCGCGCCGGTAGCCCAAGCCGATCAGGGCCTCGATAAGGTCGGCGTCGCGGTCCATCGTTGCCACCAGACCGGCCGAGGTCTTAGCTTCCACTTTGTTCCGGAGCTCCACAATGATACGCTCGGCCGTTTTCCGGCCAACGCCCGCCGCCTGGGTCAAAAGATCGGGTCGCCCCTCTTTGATGGCGGCGGCCAGATTCTTCAGGTCGCCTACCTCCAGAACGGCTAAGGCCGAACGGGGGCCAACGCCGGAAACAGTGATGAGAAGCTCGAAAAATCTGAGCTCTTCCGCCGTTCGAAAACCAAAAAGGTCCAGAGCGTTCTCTCTCACGTTCAGATAAGAAAAAACGCTCGTCTCGCTCCCAATCGGCGGGAGGGCACCGAGCGCTCGCTGGGTCATAAAAATTTTAAGACCAACTCCGCCAACCTCGAGAACGGCGTATTGTTCACCGACATGAGTAACGCGACCGCTCACGCTGTAGATCATGACCTTCTCATTATACGAGGCGTCGCCCTTCTAGAACAGCTTGCCTTTTTTCGAGGTCTGGGATATACTGCGGACACATTCGAATCATGCCTATCACCGCTTCCGCTAAAAAAGCCGCCCGCCAGAACATCCGCCGACGCCTCGTTAACCGGGAATACCGGGATGCCGTCAGGACGGCCGTTAAGACGTTCCGGAAACTGGTCTCCGAAAAGAAGATTTCGGAAGCCAAGGCGTCCCTTCCGAAGATCTACAAAACGCTCGACAAAGTAGCAAAATCTAACGTCATTACGAAGAACAAGGCCGCGCGTTTGAAATCCCGCCTCACAGCTCTCGTCAATAAGAAATAAGGATGAAAGATATCAAAAAGCCCCCGCTCGGGGGCTTTTTGATATCTAAGCCAGAACAGCTTCGAGGAGCGCTTCTTCGTACTCATAGCGGCCGGTCTTCACGGCCGCATCGGCTCGAGCAAGCCAGTTCAACCTGGTCGGCCACTGATAGGCGGCGGTGTAAAAAGCTCTGGCGGGCGGTTCGTTCGCGGCCAGCAAGCGATCGAGGGCCGCTAAGCGATCGCCTAGATAATTACTTTTCAAATCGCTCAGTAGATCGAAGAAGTTCGGCGCCGCCTCAAGGCCAAGCTCGTCGAGATCTTTTTGGTGCACCATCGGCCTCTCGAGAAGGGCGAGTTTATCGAGCTCGGTCACCAAGCGCCAGGCATCGCCTTCATAAACAGACGCCAAGAACCGCCCGGCTTCGGCCGACAGATGAACACCGCGCGCCTTAGCTTCAGTGCGGACGAAATCGTCCCAAGCCTTACCCGGCGATATTCCTGGGAACTTCTCGACCACGGCGGCTTTCTCCAAAAATTTTAGATCGACCGGGGTCGATTTGCCCTCCGAGATAAGAACGGTTGTCGCTTGGTCGCTTGTGACGAAGCGCTCGAGCTCGGCGATCAAGGTCGGCGCCTCGGCGGCGAAAACGTTCCAAAGAACGGCCAGTTTTGCCGGCTGGAACATCGAAACGCTCCTGGCGAACTCTTGAAAATCCTGGAGGGCGGTCGCCTCCGAAAGGTCGAAGCGCTCGACGGCCAGGTTGCCGTATTTCTTCCGGAAGGCCTCGAGATAAAAACGTTCCCGCCGCTGGCGTCCGTAATCGTTCGAGCCGTTCAAGTAGATGATCATGGCCGTCGGCGGGCCGCGGCGCGCACGAACTCCAAGAAGAGGGGGTGGGGATGAAGGGGCCGACTCTTAAGCTCGGGGTGGAACTGTGTCCCCATGAAGAAGGGGTGGCGGTGCGAGGGCAGCTCGGCGATCTCCATCAGGCGCCCATCCGGCGAAACTCCGGAAAAGACCAAGCCGCTGGCGGTAAGTCGATCGATGTATTCGGGATTAACCTCGTAGCGATGGCGATGACGTTCGGAAATGTTCTCCCTCCCATAGGCCCGGGCGGCCCGCGTCCCCTTTTTAAGAAGGGCGGGATAGGCGCCGAGGCGCATCGTCGCGCCGTAGTTCTTCTCGCGGAGGTTCTTTTTTTGTTCGGGCATGACGTCGATGACCGGGTCCGGCGTCTCCGGATCGACCTCGGTCGTATTGGCGCGCTTCATCCCCAAAACATGGCGGGTAAACTCTACGACGGCAAGCTGCATGCCATAACAAAGACCGAAGTACGGTATCTTGTGCTCTCGACAATACTTGATGACTTGGATCTTCCCTTCGATACCACGGCTACCGAACCCGCCCGGCACGATGATGCCGTCGTATCTGCCTAACTCTTTAAGGGTATTGCCGCCTTTCACGAACTGCTCGGCATCCAGCCAATGGATCTCCGGCGCCCGCCGGACGGCCGCCGCCGCGTGTTTCACGGATTCGATGACGGAGATATAAGAATCAGCCAGGATGAACTGGCCGCTTCCGAAGTATTTCCCGGCGATACCGATACGCACCGGCCGGTGGGCCGCCGCCGTCGCCCGAGAAAAAGTGCGCCACTCGGAAAGATCGCGCCGCCGGGGTCGGATATGCAACTTTTCACAAATGATATCGCTCAGCTTATCTTTTTCGTAGTTCAGCGGCACGTCGTAGATACTTTTGACGTCCGGGGCCGAGATGATGTCCTTTTCTCGGAGATTGCAGTTGAAGGCGATCTTTTGTTTGCGCTTCATATCGAGCGGGACGCTCGCTCTGGCTAAAATGACGTCTGGTTGAAGGCCGGCGGCGTTCAGGGCCCGGACGGCGTGCTGGGTCGGCTTGGTCTTGAGCTCGCTGTCGGAACCTTGGATGGGTAAGTAACTCACGAGCACCAGGGCAACATCTTCGGGATTCTTCACTCGCAGCATGCGCACGGCCTCGAGGAAAAGGATGTTCTGATATTCGCCGACGGTCCCGCCGATCTCGGTAATGGCGATCTCTGCTTTCATTCGGCGGAGCGCTTCGTCGATGCGTCCCAAGACCTCGAGCGGGATGTGGGGCACGACCTCGACGCAGCGCCCGCCATAACCCATGCTTCGTTCTCGGTTGATGACCGAAAGATAAACACTGCCCGTCGTCATGTAGTTCGCGCCGGTGAGATCGCGCTCCAGGAAACGCTCGTAGTTTCCCATGTCCTGGTCACACTCCACGCCATCGTCCAGAACGAAGACCTCGCCGTGCTCGGTCGGATTCATCGTCCCCGCGTCAACATTCACATAAGGATCGATCTTCAGGTTCGTCACTTCGAAACCGCGGCTCTGGAGGATCTTGCCGATAGAGGCCGAAGCGATGCCCTTACCGACACCGGACATGACGCCGCCCACAACGAAAATATACTTCGGATGTTTTATTTTTTTGGTGGTTTTTGGCATTTTGGACAATAACGAGCGGTCCGACTCCCGACCTTGAGATGCCGGATGGGTGTTCCACAACGGAGACAGGGCGCACCGTCCCGCTGGTAAACAAGCCGAACAGGACCGTAGCCTCCGGGTCGGCCGGCGGTGTCCCGGAAGTCGGACATCGAAGCGCCGCGGAGAACGATCGACCTTGCGAGCAATTTACGCATCGCTCGATAGATAGCGGCCCGGGACGCGGCCGAAAGCGTCCAGGCGCGGCGGGTCGGATGAACGCGCGCTAACCAAAGAATGTCATCCGAATATATATTCCCGATACCGGCGACGACACGTTGATCTAAAAGAACATCTTTTATCCGGCGCCGCTCTTTATGAATTCGGGCAGAAAAATCTTTCTCGGTCAGGTTCGGAGCGAGCGCCTCGGGGCCGAGAGCGGTGAGGTCGGGCAGGGCTTCGATCTCGCCCCTGGGGCCCAGAAGGATTTTCGCAAATTTCCGGAGGTCCGACAACCCGAGCATCCGGCCATCATCAAGGAAGAAGATGAGGTGAACGTATTGGTTGACCGGCTCGGCAAGTGGCCCCGGGAGGACGCTTACCGCCACCGCTCGCCCACCGTGCCGAGCAAGACGCCACTTCCCGACCAAAAGATGGCCGGTCATCTTTTGGTGAATGAGCAAAAGACGGCCTCGGTCCAAGTGAATAAGGATGTTCTTGCCTCGACGCTCGACCCGCTCAAGACGCGCCCCTTTGAGAAAACGCGCGAACAGTCGGTAGGTCGGCTTTTTTACAAGCTTCGGAGCATCGGACCAGACCTTCTTGATGCGCCGTCCCAGGACTTTTCGGCGCAGGTCTCGGACCACGGTTTCGACTTCGGGCAGCTCGGGCATGACGCTCAAATCACATCCAAGGCGACTTCCGCCGTCGGCACGAGCGTTGGGTCAATCGGGATAGTGAAGAAGAAGGTCGTGCCACGGTTCACTTCGGACTCGGCCCACATCTGGCCGCCGTGGGCCTGGACGATGTTTTTAGCAATATAAAGACCGAGGCCCGAACCTTCGGTCTGGAACTTCACGGCGTTCGAGGCCCGGAAGAACTTTGCGAACATTTTCTTTATTTCTTCCGGCGGGACGCCGATACCGGTGTCCTTGATGCTTATCTCAAGGAAGCGCGGGTCTTGGGCTGAACGCATGCGAACAATTATCTCCCCGTTCGGAACATTGTATCGGGCGGCGTTGTCCAAAAGGTTCGAAATGGCCATCGTCAACTTTTGAGGATCGATGCTCACGGCCGGCGGCGGTTCGGCGGGGCGATCGAAATAAAGTTTCAGGCCTGCTTTTTGGATCTGCGGCATAACGCCGGCCAGGATCCGATCGAGAAAGACCACGGGGTCGGTCTGCTCGAAAGCGTAACCGAAATGACCCTCCTCGATCTTGGTGACGGTCAAAAGATCCTCAACAATGGACATTATCTTCTTGGCGGAGGCGTTGGTCTGAACGACCATCTGCTTCGTCGCTTCGTCCAAGACGGGATTCTGAGAGAGGGTGTCGAGCGCCCAGTTGACCTCCGTGATCGGCGTCCGAAGCTGATGCGAGGCGACCGTGATGAATTCCGTCTTGGAACGAAGGAGGGAGATCTCCTGGGTCCGGTTACGAATGACCTTCATAAAACCGACGATGACCTCCTTCTCGTCCACGATGTTAGCGGTCGTAACGCGAAGTTCGATGAACGGATCGGGGAAAGAGATGTCCACGATCTGAGGGTACTCGCCGGTCTTCGATTTATAGACGAGCGTCGGCGCAAGCGACGGGTAAATGACCTGAGCAAGAAGCGTCCAGCCGGGCCGTTCGGCTGCCTGCGGGGTCACGATCTGACCGACGACGTCCGTGGCAGACAGGGCAAAAAGCTTCTCGGCGGCCGGATTAAAAAAGAATATGCGAAAATCCTGGTCGTAAACGATGAGGGCGTCGCTGATGGTCATCACGATATTGCGAAGCTCGTTCCTTTCGGTCCTGGTAGCGAGATCGACCTGAGCCACCCGGAGGGCGCTCCAAAAAACAGCGCCGGCGACGATGAAAAGCAGCCCTGTGATGGCTACGATGTAGACGGGTTCGAGGCGCGGCGCAACAATGCCGACGACAATAGCGATGAGCGGCAAGAGGGTCCAAAAGATCCTCATCTCCGGAAGGGCCAGTTGGGAAAAAAAGTGTTTCATGAGCGGACGCTGAAATCTCTCCTAATCATAACACCGCATCTGGGCGTGGCGGAACGCCTTAGAACATCGCGCCCTGCGGCGGCCGGGGCTGATTTGCCGGGCCGGCCCCGGCCGGCCCGGTTTTTTTATTAAAAAGGCGCTTCGAAAGGGAGGTGAAGCCGAGATTGTCAAAGTAGTCCGCCAGTTCGGTTTCCTTAAAGGACACCTCGAGGCTCCTGAGGTCGTTCGCCGAGAGCGGGGCGTTGCCGGCGAGAGCGACCAGTTCCCTCGACAGGCACGCTGCCGCTTCGTGGCCGGAAAGCTTTTTAAGGATAGGATCCTTGCCGACGTGGGCAAGAACATCGTCCAGGTCTTTGTAGCGCGTAAGCCAAGAGACGGCGGTCTTCGGTCCGACGCCGGGAACCCCTTTGATGTTGTCGGAAGCATCGCCCACGAGAGCCTTGTAATCGATCAGCTGTTCCGGACGGAGGCCGTAGCGCTCGTAAACGGCCGCCTCGTCATAGGTCGTTGTCTCGGTCACACCTTTTCGAAAGACGCGCACGGCCACTTTCCCGTCCCGAACGAGCTGAAGGGTGTCCAGGTCGCCCGTTAGAATTACCACTCGAACACCTTCCCGGCCGCCGAAGCGGCGGGCGACCGTTGCAATAAGATCGTCCGCTTCGTAGCCGGGCGCCTCAAATACGGGGATGCCGAATTTTTGAAACAGTTCATGGGCCGCGATGATCTGTTCAACGAGCTCGTCCGGTGCCGTCGGTCGGGTCGCTTTATATTCGGCGTAGGCTTTCTTTCGAAAGGTCGGCTCCGGTCGGTCGAAAAGCGCCGCTGCAAAATCTGGTCGCTCTGAGCTCCAAAGCCTGAGAAGCGTGCTCGAAACGCCGTAAAGAGCCTGGGCCGGCCGGCCGGAAGGCGTCGTGAGCGGAGGCAAAGCGTGGAACGCCCGATGGATTATCGAGTTCGCGTCAATAGCAAGAAGGGTCTTGTTCGTCATTTTTTCTTTCTTCCGTTCTCAAGTCGCCGCTCGATCCTAATGGTCCGACTGCTTGGCGTCTGGCCGTGCGCGAATCTTATCCATTCCGTTCGCCTCGGCAAGACACGACGCAACCGTTCGGCCCATTCGACGAGAACAATGTTCGTCGGTTCGGCCAAAATGGTCTTGAGACCAAGCGGCTCGATCTCCGAAGAGGCGTCCAATCGGTAAGCGTCGAGGTGGTACAAGTTCCGGAAATCTCCCCGGCTGATGGTCGCTCGACGCATGATGATGAAGGTCGGGCTGACAGCTCGACCGCGCGCGCCGACCCCGCGAAAAAAGCCCTGAACGAACGTTGTTTTTCCAGAACCAAGGTCGCCAATGAGCCCGACCACGACCGCGCCCGTTCGACGGCCGCGGCGAAGCAAGCGCTTAGCGTAAGCCGCTCCGAAATTTTTAGTAGCCGCCGAAGAAGAGCTCTGCCAGATCATCTCTTTGTTTGATAAGAATAACAAAAGTCACGGCCAGCGCCACCGCCACAAAAAAGCCGAGACCGAGAACGTTGAACCATGGAAGGCTCGGGGCAAGTGGTTGATCGAAGGGAAAAGAGCGCTCGATAAGCGGCGCGGTGATAAGATCGTTCGCCCTGCCCGGCGTCGGCGCTCCAAAAATAGTAAGACCGTCTGGGCCAACGTTCGCGCTTTGGCCCTCAGGTGCAACCCCAACGAAAGCGGCGGTCGAAACAACTCGGCCGACCGGGTCGAAAAGGGACAGCGCTCCGTCAGTGTTCTTCAGGGCCAAATGGGTTTCCGACCGCGGGAGAACCAAAAATCCGCCGGCCGGGATGATGTGGGCTTTAAGATCGACTCTCGTTTTTTCGTTCGCAGCGATGGTGTATCCCTTGGTCGAAGCGGCTCCGGGGCCGGTATTCGCAAGCTCTATCCACTCCCCGTTCGTGTCCGATCCTACTGGATTAGGCAACCACTCACTTAGAACGATCATATCGAAAGTTGGCCGTTCGGCGGTCGGCGTTTCAAATGCTCGTATGCTGCCGATAGAACAATGCGCCCGGCGGGCGTCCTTTGGAGAAAGCCGAGGCTCATAAGATACGGCTCGTAGATCTCCTCGATCGCGCCTCGGTCCTCGCCCAGGGCCGCCGCTAATGTTCCGAGGCCGACCGGGCCGCCGTTGAACTTCGTGATGATGGCCTCGAGGAGGCGCCGGTCGGCCGGCTCCAAACCACGTTCGTCGATATCCAAAAGCTCGAGCGCCCGGCGCGCAACGTCTGCCGTCACGATTTTTGAACCGTTCACTTCCGCATAATCCCGCGCGCGCTTCAGAAGACGATTCGCCACGCGCGGTGTCGCGCGCGCCGCCCGAGCCAGTTCTCGGATCGCCGCGGGCTCGACATCAACGCCCAGGATCCTCGCGGAGCGCTCTAGGATCCGCTCGATATGTTTTGGTTCGTAGTATTCGAGACGGAAAACGGCGCCGAAGCGAGAGCGGAGCGGAGCGGAAAGGAGGCTTTCGCGGGTCGTCGCGGCGACCAACGTAAAAGGTGGCAGATCGAGCGTAAGCGTTCGAGCGCTCGGTCCTTTTCCGACCATCAGATGGAGCGTTCTGTTCTCCATCGCCGGATAGAGAACCTCTTCGATGAGATGGTTTATGCGATGTACCTCGTCAATAAAAAGTATCTCGCCGGGTTCGAGGTTCGTCAGAACAGCCGCCAGATCGCCGGCCTTCTCGAGGGCGGGACCGGAGGTCGTCTTGACCGACCCCCCCAGCTCTCGCGCAACAAGATAAGCAAGTGTTGTTTTTCCCAGGCCGGCCGGTCCCGAAAAAAGAATGTGGTCCATCGCGGACGCTCGCTTCTTCGCTGCCTCGATGATGATACGGAGATTATCCTTTATCTTTTCTTGGCCGATGTACTCCTCCCAAACGACCGGGCGAAGCGCTTGCTCGATCGCCGCCTCGTCGGTCGAGTGATTGTTTCTCGTCTGTTTTGGAGATGGCTTGTTCATACGATCAATAGCTATAAGGGCCGTATTTCCTAGGCTTATTCTGCTCTTATTCCCAAGAAAACGCCACCCCGGAAGGACCCCGTCCTACCTTCTTGACGGGGATTTTCTTTTATGCTAGCATATCGTCTGCTGTTCGTTCATAGTCGTTTTGTGTCTGGGGGTAGGAATCGATTCCAGCCCTAGGACGGTCTGGCTTCGGCGAGACCCATCCTCGAAGCGGTTCTAACCTCTT
>DATJQA010000032.1:0-5481 GCA_035506115.1 Minisyncoccota bacterium
CCCGTCCTCGCCATCGCGGGCGGCCTCGTAACCAACCGAGGCCGCCCGCTTCTCATTTTCCGGACTCCAAAAAACATTGACGCCCGAAGCATCGGGCCTATACTGCAGACAGCAGGAGGTGCCTCGTGAAGATAGACCTGGACGCCTCAAGGGCGCTCCTCTGGTTCATCCTGAAGCTCGCGCTCTGGGTGCTTGTGCTCCTTTCGCTCGCCGTCGCTTTCTCGTCCGTCTTCGTTCTGGGCATCCTCGGCTTCTTCGTGCTCGCGCTCCTGGTGCAGGACTACATCGCCTACATTCTCATCGCCTTCGGCATCGCGATCGTCATCGCGGCCATCTGGACCGAGAAGAAGGACCGCGCCGAGGCGCGCGCTCTAACAAAGCCGCCGCCCTAGCGAGAACGACCGATCGAACCGCGGCCCCGCCGGAAATCCGACGGGGCCGCTTCTCGTTCCGGCTTCCTCTCCTAGCACATTTTGAACGTTTGTGTTATAACAACTCCCGGCACAAGGTATCCTTGAAAGCGAGGCGACGAATGATGGAACCCCGATTGTTGCGGTTCAAGCTGAACATCATCTACCTGACCGGAGAAGAAGGCCCGGGAGAAAACCCGGCCGGACACGTCTACCACAAGTTCGACAAGCGGACCGTCCACGAAGGCGAGGCCGAGGCGAAGGCCATCTTCAAGCGCGAACGGGCGAGGATAGAAGCGGCCAGCGGCCACGTCATCAAGGCCTCCTGCAACATCGCCGAACGCATCTGGGGCTGGACCCCAGAGAGCAAGAAGTTCCCGCCGGGCCGATAGGCCCCTCGAACACCAGCGCTAGCATCAGCGGCTCCGATCGGCCTCACGCCGACCGTCCGAAATTTAACCCAGACCCGCTTCCTCGGAAGCGGGTCGAGTTATTTTAAGTAAATAAAAAATCGCAATTGACGTTCTTCGCCGGCGGACGTATACAAGATACAGCCCTTGCGCCATTTGGCGCGGCTAAAACTGGAGGATCGAAGATGCCAACAAGCATTCCGGGCTTCATCGGAACAGCCCTGGTATTCGTCGCCTGCGCCGCGGTATTCTACGGTCTTTATATCGTCAATAAGGACCGCTACGATGGCCGGCGGATGCGCGCCGACCTGGACCGTGCCGACCGGCACATCGAGGAGTGTCTCGAGGCCGCCGACCGGAATTTGGCGCCCGTAAAGGCACCGATGCTCATCGAGGGAATCGAGAGCGAGGTCGTCCTGTCGAGCCCGCTCCGGCAGGCCCTCGACCTCGGCGGCTTGGAGCAGACCGACCCCGACGAGTACGAGGTCTGGGACGCCGAACTCAACATCTGCGAGGAGGACAAGGCCACCACCGGCACCGGCTGGCCGACGCTGCACCGCCGCTGGAACAAGGCCCGCGCCAAGCTCGAGAGTCTCTGGGGCGGCCTCTGGCACCCCACCCTCAAAGAACTCGCCGAACTTCACGCGGAGCTCCTCAACATCGAGGCGCGGGCGATCGACGCCGCCCGGCTCCTCGCCACGCTTCGCGACGAGAACGCGCGGCTCCTGGCTTCACTCGACATCGCCTGATGCCGACCGCCGTAACCGGCCGGATCAACCCCGAGAGGTTGGTCCGGCCGTTCTATTTTTATAGTTGACGCTCGGATTGGGCAGGCGTATACAGAAAACAGCTCTGCGCTATCCAGCGCGGCTCAGAAACCGGAGGCTGATAATGAGCGTGATGGAGTTCCTCAGTTCGAGAGCCCTCGCGTTGGCGGTAACCGGCGCTCTCCTGTTCGTCTTCCTCGTGAGCCAGCTGTGCCTGCGCTGGTACAACCAGCCGAAGCAGGTCCGCGCCCGCTTGCGGGAACGGCTTCTCCTCATCGAAAACGACCTCGAAGACGCCAAGCGCGAGCTTCCGAACGTCCGAGAGGCGCTCGCGCAGGCGCACGTGTTCCGCGAGACCGACCCGGACTGCTACCACAGGCTCTGGATGGATTTCCGGAACCGAGAAGACGAGGGTTGGCCGGAGCTTTGGCAAGAACATTACGAGCTCACGGGCATCCTCGACCAGCTCGACGACCTCGACGTCCTACCGACATCCGAGCTCGTCCAGAAGTTGTGCCAGCTGGAGCTCAAGGCCAGCGAGGCCGCCGACTTCCACCTCAAGACGAACCGGCAGATCAAGCTCGCCGAGCTCCGGGCGCAAACCTGAGCGCTCCGCGCCATCCGGCCGGACCCGTCCCTCTTTGGGCAGGTCCGGCCGCTTTGTTTTTATATATATCGACCCGGACGACCCGTCTCGAATTTATCGAATGGTGCTCAAGCAGCGCTATCTACTTCTTAACCTTGATCGATGGGGCCTCGGATGTTTTCACTAGATCCGCGATACGCTTTCTAAGATTCTCTCGAACGACATGCGCTATGCCTGCCGGCATGTTTTTGGTATCCGGGACATCTTTCCAAAAGACCGCCTTGTCGCTGTTGCGCAGATATTCCGGGATAGTATCGTCCTTTCCTATGATTATGACCTTATCCGCGTCCGCGACCATCTTCGGCGTTAATCGTTTTCCCCGCTCTTCCGACGCGCCGGCGGTATCAACGTTCGCCCCTCCGAGCGATTCCAAAATATCCGTCGCATTCACGTCCTGGGAGGATTCTTTCTCCTTATCTTCGGTTTCCGCCGTCATGCCGGCAGAAACCGCCGAGTGTTTCGAGCCGGCCGCTTCCTTAAAAAGTTTTTCCGCAATCTGACTTCGGCCGGCGCTTTCCCGGCTGACAAAAAGGAATTTCATTACTTACTAAGTATAGCGAATAAAACGTTCTGGTGCGCCCGGCAGGAAGCGAACGTCGCTCGGTCGTCTCGCGCGCCCTCCCTCCCACGAACCCCTCGGTTCGTGAGCTCCGCCACGGGAAACCTCCCGGTTTCCCGACCCCATCCCCGTTCGATTCCTGCCGAGCACGGAAACAAATCAGCCCCACCGCAAGGACGAGGTTGATTTATTTTTTCCTGTGCGCCCGGCAGGAATCGAACCTGCATCCTATCCTTCGGAGGGACATATCCTATCCATTGAACGACGGGCGCCGTTCTTGAAGCTCACTGGCTACTTTAGAAGAAATGCTGTGTCTCGGCAAGAGAAGGCCGCGCGTTCTATCGCTCGGTCACCAATCTTTTCTGGACATCCTTCATAATCTCGCTCACTTGCATCCAAGACAAGGCCCAGATCCAAATGGCAAGCGACGCTCGCCACGAGATGGCGGCCGGCATCAGAAAGCCGGTCATGGCGAGCGTGGTCGCGAGCGCCTGGGTCACGAGCGTTGCGATAATGACCACCCGGCTCGGCAAGAACCGGAACCAGCGCTCTTTTGTATGCGCCACAAAGATGAGCGCGTGCCCGGAAATCGCGAGCTTCAAAAAGAACATTGTTTGGATGATCGGCAAAGCGAGATGGAGAATCCTGGTCATGACGAAGAACATGAGCAGGCTGTTCAAGACCCCAACAAGACCGAAGAGCAAACTGAGCGTGAATCTCTCTTTGGTCTTTATCTCCGAAGGCTTCGCCGATACCTTGACCCGGTCAACGGCCAGCGAAATGATCGGAATGTCGTTCAGAAAAGCCAATAGGATGAGTTGAAGGGGTTCGAGCGGATACGAACCATACCACAACCCAAGAATAAGAATGGTCACAATGAGTCGGAAGCTCTCGGAGATGCGATAGACCGAATAATTGTAAAGCCGGACGAATATCTTGCGCGATTCCAGGATGGCATCCTGGATGACGGCCAAACCCTGGCCAAGCAGTACGATGTCGGCCAAGCTTTTGACGGCACTCACGCCGCCGGCGACGGCGATGCTCGCATTGGCGATCTTCATGGCTGGTAAGTCGTTCACGCCGTCCCCGGTCACAGCCACTGTGTGCCATATTTTCATAACTTTGACGATTTCGTACTTGTCCTTCGGGAGGATCTCCGTGAAAACGGCCGCGCCCTCAAGCTCGCCCCGGGAGGATGCAGCGTTCTTATACAATGCCCGTGTCTCTTCGGCCGATAAGACCCGGCCGGGCAGTTCCAGCTCCTTCGCGACCCGGGCCGCGATGGCCGTATTATCGCCGGTGAGCATTTTCACGTCGATACCGCGTTCACGCATGAATCGGATCGTCTCCCGCGAGCTTTCGTCGAGCGGGTCGGCAAGAAGGAGAAGCCCGACCACGGTCATGTGCTTTTCTTCTATCCCGTTCTTGCGCATGGCCACCGCTAAGGCTCGGAATCCCCCGGCGGCGGCGGTCGTGATGTCGTTCTCGAACTTCGCCGCCAGGTCTTTGGAATCAAGCTTGGTAAATGCCTGGATGACCTGCGGCGCCCCCAAGCTAATCAATATCTTTTCCGAACCTCGCTGAATAACGGCGGTCGAACGTTTCCGATCAGAATCGTATGGCACGAGGTTCAGTATTTCCGCCGAGACCGCTGACCGACCGGTCGCTTCAAACGCCCGGCTGATGGCCGCGTCAATGGCGTCGGGTGTATCGGTCGAAACGGCGGCGCGCGCCAATTCCAAGACATCATCGGTGCTTAATCCTTCTCCGTAGGATATGACATTCGCGACCCTGATCTCGTTTCGGGTCAGCGTCCCTGTCTTGTCGGTCAAGAGCAGGTTAACGTTCGCCAGATCCTGTAGGGCCGAGAGGCGCCGGACCACGACCGATTTTTTTGCCAGACCGGCGGCACCGATGCTCAGTATGATGGCCATGACCGCCGACAGGGCCACAGGAATACCGGCGATGATAAGACTGAGATCAAGCGTCAGGAGGTCTTCGAACGCGAACCCTTTGAGTCGGAGCGCTACGGTCAAGACGAGGACGGCCACCACGCTCAGCGTTGCCAAGAACCGAGTAATGTTCAAGATGTCCCTCTCTAGTATGCTTTTTTGCCCCGGCGGTTCGATGGAAAAAATCGTCTTCCCGAAGCTCGTATTGCGTCCGGTCGCCGTCACGTCGGCCTCCAGATTGCCGGAGGTTATAAAAGATCCGGAGTAGATGACATCTCCTGTCTTTTTCTCCTTTGGCAAAGATTCGCCCGTTAGAACGGATTCGTTCACCGACAGATTTTTAGAAAAGACAACGATGCCGTCGGCCGGGATGATGCTGCCGAGACCCAATCGGATGCAATCCCCGGGTACTAGATGTTTCGCATTCACAAACCCCCATTGACCATTCCGCCTGGTCGAGACATCGAACGATAGCTTGCTCTGCAGTTCCTGAATGGCCTTGTCCGCCTTGAATTCCTGCCATTTCTGAACAACGTAGTTGACGAGATACAGCCCGAGGATGAAATAAAAATCGAATATCCGGCCGTCTACTCGAGACAAGAACGCCGCGCCCAGAAGCATGAGCGATATTGGCGAGTAGAGCGGCGCCAAAAATTTTTTGATAGTACCGCCCCGACGTTCCTCAACATCGTTCGGACCGTATTTCTCCAACCGCGTCTCGGCCTCGCGTACCGATA
>DATJQA010000033.1:0-5535 GCA_035506115.1 Minisyncoccota bacterium
GCGGGTCGCGCTTTTAAAATCATCGAGGTTCTTCGTGTAGGCTGCTTCGGCCGCGTTATAGCTTGTGATGGCCGCGGTCTCGAACTGGTCGGCATCCGAACGATAGTTCTTCGCCATATCGTAATAAGCGTAGATGTTCGCCTGGGTTGTTCCGAAGTTCGTGCCGTAGAGCACGCTGTTCAAGCCGGACATCACGTTCGGCAGGTCCAGAAAAGCGTTCGAAACAGAGGTGAAACCGTCGTCATAGGCTTTCGAAAGCGCGTCGGTGGCATTCTGCTTGGCCTGCTGGGCGGCCGCCAAGGAATTTTGCGCTTGCGTAAGAGAAAGGGCATCCGCTGGCTCCTGGAGTTTCGCGAGGGCCAATTTCGCGCTATCCAAATTCGCCTGGGCGTCTCGCAACGCCTTCGCCGCCGTGGTGGCATCGAGTTTTACGAGAATATCGCCTGCCTTCACAGCTTGACCCTCTTTGACCGGGACAGCGATGACATTACCGGAGGCCTGGGTTTTTACGTCCACTTGATCGGACGCGGACACTTGACCGGTCCCGCTCACGCTCACGACCAAAGTTCCAGAGTCAACCGCAGAAAGAGTGTACTGCGGAACAGTTGTCCCGGCCGCTGCGCTCTGCTGGTACCAATAATATCCGCCACCCAAAATGACGAGGGCGATCAGGCCAGCCAGTAATTTGTGGGCGAGCGCCCAGCGCCAAAGGTGCGCGGCAAGATCCTTAGTTCTGTTCAAAATGTTAGTGAGCATAATGGCTGTTTATCTGTTTATGATTATTGGCTATTATCGGACGATGATGGAGGCGGCGGGGTCGGGATCGTCGAGGACGGTAGAACGCGTATAAGCCGGGCTTCGACCTGACCGGCGGTGTTCGGCGTTCCAATAACAACGATATAATCGCTCGGCTGCAGATCCGCCGGCGCGATAGCGTCTCGAAAACGCCGGATGGCTGTGCTGGAAGAAATTAGAACAACCTCCTCGGTGTTATCGCGGGTCTGCATAACGAGCGACGAGCTCGAGGCCTTGATGACCGACCCGAACAAGCCGTGCCCCATCATGAAGTCGCCGCCAAGATCGCTGGCTGCCGGCGGACCGTTCCGATGGCCGCCGAACCCGCGGTAATATGATTCGCCCCAGCGATAAGAAAATTCGGCCTCGCGATAGCCGACGAACTCGCCGGCTTCGAAAATTACCAGAACGACAACGGCGGCGCCGATCAGCCAAAGGATGGTCTTAAAATTTTTCGACTGCGCGATCGATTTAGTATCCATGGTTTTAAGGATTTTTTAGGCGTGGACCAAATGGGAACGATGAAGAGCGGGGCCGACATCGCGGAGGAAGGCGCGGAGAGAAGAGAGAAAAACAAAAACACTTCCCAAGACGGCAGCCGTGCCGATTATCGGGAAAGATTCGACAAGTGAAAGGAGAAAATCCTGCCAAGCGACGAGGAGAGTGCCGGCGTCGGAGAAAGCCAGAGAGGCGAACTGCGTGAAACCAGAGGCGTTGAGCTCGGCAAAGAATTCCCAACCGGCCGGGATAAGAGCCGCTAAACCAACCATTGCCAGGATGCCATAAATGACGGCTCGGAACCGGGCGCGCCGCTGTTCCGCCACTTCTATCTTGACCAAGATCTTATCCAAAAGTCCGACCGGAACGACCGGTCGGTCAATGTACGAAAAAAGTTTTTGATACTTATCGTTCATAACCTTGATACGTTAGTACAGGCAACCCGCGGCGTTCGACCCCGCCGCCGGCCACCTGGTGTCGAATATTACAACTTTCCTGGTTTTTTTGGTGCATTATCGCCCTTTTCGACCATTTTCCGACGCAGCATCTGAAGGGCCCGACGGTGTCGACTCTTCGTCGTGTTCAAGGGTTCACCAAGCACCTCGGAGATCTCCTGAAGGGTCATATGGTCATTATAATACAAGCTCAGAACGGCTCGTGCGTTCGGGGGCAATATCGTCATGGCTGCTGTGAGCTCCGCGGCGAGCTCGGTCCTGGAAAAAAGCTCATCCGGCAGCGGCGCCGGATCCTCAGCCGTATCAACGACCGGATTCTCGCCGGTCGGTAGGTCGAACTCGGAAAAGGCCGCTGGCCTTTTCTTCTTTAACCAGTTAAGAGAGGCGTTCTTGGCGATGGCGTAAAGCCACGTCCGAAATTTCCGACCGGGATCGAACTTATCGATATTGCGCCAGGCGGAAACAAATGTTTCCTGAGCGATATCTTCAGCATCGCCGGTCGGCCCGACGTAACGATGCACAAAAGCGTAGACCGGGCCGAGGTGGCGCTCGATGAGCGTTCGGAGGGCAGCTTCGTCGCCTGCGCGATATGCTTGGACAAGTTCTTCGTCGGTCATCATGGCTCTTCTCAAGGATACACTGGGTCAACCAGAATAAAAACCGCACCCCTAAATGTGAGAAAGAGAACGGGCCACTCCGTTCTCCTTCTCATCTTTGCCCTCCCCTTACTCTGGCTAATTAGCTAAGGTGCCGATCTTGAAGGTCGCCAGTTCCGCTTCCGGCCTTTGTTGACCGCCATGTTTCTTAACAAAAGCCTCAGTCGCATCTATGCCGCACATCCCGAGAATAGCTTTCTTGCCGCCGGGATGCTGAGATATCCAGTTCGTCAGGTCATAGACGGATCCTCGAACGACGGTGTAACAGCTGGTCTGGGAATTATGAGCGGCGATATCCGCCAGCGTAAACGTCGATGACCCGACCGGAACAGCAGGCGCAGCGGTCGGTGTCGTGGGCGCAGAGGTATTGGCTTGTTGACTACCCTGAGGAACGGCCGGCTGAACCGAGGTGTTCGAGCTATTGTAAACGACGTAACTTATTCCCCCGACGACAACGACCAAAACGACCGCAAGTAGTACTTTATAACTCATGTGGTTAGGATTTGATTGAGGTTTTATGTGGCCTACCTCTATGAGTGTCCGGGGTAGACAGCCGGAAGAAGTGTATGACGTAAACCCGGGCCTACTCTTACAGCCCGTAGATAATACAAGCGAAGCCTAGAAAAAGGTGCGTTTAAAAGAGCGCCCGCGCGGCCCCTTCGGGGGCCGCGCGGGTTGATCGCGCAAAAAGCATCTTCCCACAGCTAGCTGAGACGCGTACTGCTCGAGCCGGGCGGAAGCCGGTCGGCAAAATCAAGGATGGCCGGCCGAATCCGCACCGAGCAGCGGAACACGACCCTGATGAGCCCGAAAGCGAGCGGCACGGCGAGCAGGGACCAGTAGCGATGCCCATCGAACCAACCTCCGGCCAAATGCGCCAAGATGGGCGCGTTGACCCAGAGGACGGCGAGAGGCGCCACCATCATCCGCCACTCTCGACCCTTCACGATGTTCTCGTGGTCCCGCTTCTCGGGCACGGCGTAGCTCAAGATGAACGCCAGCACGACGACCACGACCGGCGCCGCCAAGATGACCGTTATGGCGAGAGGCATGGAAACCGTTCGCCAATCCTCGCCGGCGCACAAAAGCCAAGGGACGCCGAGCAGGCCGAGGGCATAGTACCCGATGACCGTTATCAGAACGCGGCCAGCAGCGCATTGTTCTAGGAAGTGCAGCGCGCGGGGCAGAAGATGCCACATGCGGAGCACACCTCCCGGGTGCTAGACGCATTCTCGCGCGCGCGCCTCCTGGATGTCAAACGAGGAGTGCCCGACCTCAAGAACTCTTATTCCGTTCGTCTAGCCGCTCGCTGATAGATCCTCGCTAAAATGAAGAGTATGACCGAAACGGCGATAATGCTCGTAAGAAGCTCCAGTTGATTTGAGTAATCTCCCCAGTAATCGCCGACCACGAATCCGAGCCCCAACGCCCCTAGTGGCTCAATGATGTTGGCGATGAGATCCATCGCGAAGAATGTCTGGAAAGGCACGCCGACCAAACCGGCCAAGAAATTGGTTATCGAACTTAATGAGCCCGCAAAACGGGTCAGAAAAACGGTGATGGCCGCGTCGGTCCGCAATTCTTTCTGGAGGTGCTGATAGAACTTAGCCTTGTCCAATCGGAGGAGGCGCGTGACGCGCTCGCCGTAGCGCCTGGTCAGGCCATAGTCGGTAAGGTCGCCGAGCGTAAAAGCGACGACGGCGACCATAAGGGTGAACCAAAAATCCAGATATCCCTGACTGGCGAACGCCCCCATGGCGAGCATCATCGCGTTCGCCGGCAAAGGCACGATGATGGCCGAAAGATACAACGCGAATCCTATAGCGACGTACTTATAGAGAAGTACGTAGGAGAGGAGCAGGCTGAGGATGTTCACGGGCGCGGAGTGCTGGTTGAACTAGTCGGCGTAAGATAGCTACGCACCGCATCAGCGACCTTGGTCAAGAACACAGCCTGGTCCACTTTTTCTTCTTTTGCGTAGTCCGCCAGTGTCAAACGAGGATAGCGCGCATCTGTGATAGCGAGCGTCGTTCTTAAATGTTCCGGTGGCAAGGCGAATATCCGGTTCACGTATTCAAAGGTCATCCAGGCGCGGATGATGCCCGTCTCGCTCACCGGCAGAGGCGTTCGGCCTTCTAAGAGATGCGAGAGCCGGAATTCCCGCATATGCAACGATTGATTGTGACGCAAAGAGCGAACTTGCCAGAAGAAAAAGACCATCAGTACGAGCAAAAGCACAGCAGCAACGATCAGGGCGTAGCCGATACGCTTCCGGAAATCATTTTCGCTGGAATTGGAAGTCGTCATTCTTTAAATTATTAAGGGATTCTTTCCAATCGGCGGAAGGGGAGGGATTCGAACCCTCGATACCATTTCTGGTATACAGTCTTTCCAGGACTGCCAGTTCAACCACTCCTGCACCCTTCCAATCGGTCGCCCCTCACTATACCCTCCCCTGCCCTCCGGTTCAAGCGACCGGCGTGGGTGGCGCCGCGGTCGGCGCTTGAGCGGTCCGGGCCAAGTTGAACCAAAGGACCGCGATGAAGGCAACGACAGAAAGAACGCCGGTTCCGCCCGAGAAAGCGAAGGGTAGAAGTATGATGTTAACGAGAACGCCGAGCGTCATAGCGTGCAGAGCGATCCGATAGGCCTCGCCATACCGGTAATTAGTTTTGCGGAAGCGACCGATGATCAGCACAACGAGCGCCCCAAAGAGCGCGTAAAGGAAGTTCCACGCGAACAAAAAACAATATAAAAGGAACGAGGCGATGACGACGATCGGCGCGAGCCATTTGGCGAACTCGGACAGCTGGTTGGCGAAATCCTGAAGGCCTTGTTTGTCTATTTTTGTATCGGGAAAAGTTTTCAGCTGTTCGACGGTCATACGGTCCGGTGTTCCATATGCAACATGGTCTTTCGTAAGAAGTATGAAAGTGTCGTAGCTCGAAAACTTGCTCGGTGAAGAATCGCTTTGCGTATCGATGACCAGCAGATTGGCGGGTGCTTTCTGTTTCGAATCCGCCGGCGGACGCAACTTATCCGGGAATGGCATCGAGTAGGGTTCCGAAACGTTCGTCGAAGCCTGACCGTCCTTAATAGTAATGGTCAGGTTCGACGGGAAATTGTTGATG
>DATJQA010000034.1:0-15542 GCA_035506115.1 Minisyncoccota bacterium
ATGTTTGGATGAAAGAATATGACAGATTCTGAGAAGCCCATCGTGAGCATCGTGATGCCGACCTACAACCGGGGCCGGCTTATCGAGAAGTCGGTCGAGAGCGTCTTGAAGCAGACCTTAAAGGCCTGGGAACTTATCATCATCGACGACGCTTCCGTAGATGACACGCCAAAGGTCCTTAAAGAGCTCGCGGCGCGGGACAAGCGCATCATTATCCTGCGGAACGAGAAGAACGAGTTCCGGCAGTTCGGCATCATGAAGACCCTGAACCGCGGCCTCGAGACGGCACGCGGGCGCTACATCGCCCGGCTCGACGACGACGACTGGTGGTTCAACGAGCGGAAGCTCGAAAAGCAGGCGGCTTTCTTGGATGCCCACCCTGATTACGTGGTTGTCGGCTGCGGGACGGTCGTGTTCGACAAGAACGGCAAAGAGCAGTTCCGGTATCTCAAGAAAGAGACCGACGCCGAATTGAGGAAGAGTGCCTTGTCCGCGAATCCGTTCACGCACACCGCGGTCATGTTCCGGGCCGACGTTGCCGCTAAGGTCGGTCGGTATCAAGGGATGTACATCGAGGATTGGGACCTTTGGCTCCGGATGGGCCTGCACGGCAAGTTCTATAATTTCCAGGAGTACATGACCGGCTACACGATGTCGCCGGCGAACTATTCGTTCATCCACCAGCGGGCCTTGAGCCGGACGGTCCTGCGCCTGCTTTACCGGCACCGCCATGATTATCCGGGCTACCCGAAGGCCTACCTTGTGAACCTCGCGCAGTACCTTTATTCCTTCGTGCCGATGCCGCTTTCGCTGCGGGTCTGGCTGCGGACGCACTTGGGGCAGATAAAAAGAAAATTATTATAAAAGATGAAAAAACATAAAGTTCTTGTCACGGGCGTGGCGGGTTTTATCGGGAGCAATCTGGCCGACCGGTTGCTCGCGGCGGGACACGAGGTCGTCGGCATCGATAATCTCGCCTACGGACGCCTGGAGCAAGTTCCCAAGGGCGTCGACTTCCGGAAGCTCGATATCCGGTCGGAAGATATCCGCCCGGCTTTCAAGGGCGTTGACGTTGTTTTTCATATGGCCGCGAAGAACGATCTGGTCGCTTGCCAGCTTGATCCGGTCGAGACAATGAGCATCAACGTCCACGGCACGGCGAACGTTTTCGAAGCGGCCCGCCGAGCCGAGGTCCGCAAAGTCGTTTTTTCGAGCTCCTCGGCGCTCGAAGAAGGGGAGGCGCGGCTCAAGGGTTTCTACGCTATCAGCAAAACGGCTTGCGAGGCCATCGCCGAAGGTTATCGCGCCGCCTTCGAACTTAATTATGTTTTGCCCCGCTACTTCAACGTCTATGGGCCGCGCCAGGACTATCGGCGCAAGAATCCGCCCGTTGTCAGCGCCTTGATGATTAAGGTCATGAAGAACGAGGCGCCGACCCTTTATGACAATTGCGAAGAGAACAAGCGCGATTTCGTGTACGTCGACGACCTGAGCGACTTTCATCTGCTCTGTCTCGACGACGATCGCTTGAACAACCGGCTCTTCCGTTTGGGGACGGGCGTGAGCGTTTCGATGAAAGAAGTTTGGGAAGCGGTGAAAAAGGTCACCGGCTCGAAGCTCTCACCCGTGATAAAACCGCACTCTGTTCACGATACGCCGACCGTAACATTGGCCGACATCACGGACGCGAAAAAGTTCGGTTGGTCGCCGAAGACATCGTTCGAGGCGGGCCTCAAGGCGCAGTTCGAGTATCTGAAGAAGGAATTTGCAGCTGGTAAGATAGTGTAGTTTAATAGGGTTCATGATAATCACGCGCACCCCTTACCGGGTCACTTTGGGCGGGGGCGGAACGGACCTGCCGTCCTATTATTCAAAGTACGGCGGCTTCATTTTCTCGGCCGGGTTAGACAAGTACATGTTCATCAACGTCAACCGCCCGCCGGTGGACGACCTTATTCGCGTGAAATATTCGGTCTCCGAGACCGCGACCCATTTGAACGAAGTGAAGCACGACCTGGCGCGCGAGATCCTGCGCTTCACCGGCCTTGAGAAAGGCATCGAGGTCACTTCGGTCGGCGACCTGCCGGCCCAGACCGGTCTGGGCTCGTCGAGCTCTTACGCCGTCGGCGTCCTGCACGCCTTGCACACTCTGAAGCGCGAATATGTTCCGCTCGCTCAGCTCGCCGAAGAGGATTTCAAGATCGAAGCGGAGATCTTGGGGCGCCCCATCGGTAAACAGGATCCCTACCTCGCCGCTTTCGGCGGCCTCACGGTCCTCGATATCGCGAAGGACGGGAAGGTCAAGGTTCGGAAGGCCAACGTCTCCATGGAGGTCGCGGACGAATTGAACCGCAATCTTCTTATATTCTTCACGGGCAAGACGCGGAGCGCCGACGAGATCCTTTCAGAACAGACGAAGAGCGTGAAAGAAGAGAAGAAGGAAGTGGTTGACAGCATGAACTACATCAAGGAGCTCGGCTACGAGATCCTGGAGGCGGCGGAAGAGGGGAACATCGACGAGATCGGCAAGAAGTTCCACGCCCACTGGCAGCACAAGAAGAAGATCTCGACCAAGATGTCGAATCCGGAGTTCGATAAGATCTACGACGCGGCCCTCGCTCACGGCGCTCTGGGCGGAAAGATCTCGGGGGCCGGCGGCGGCGGTTTCTTCACCTTCTATGTCCCCGGCGATCAAGGTGATTTCCGCGCGACCATGAAGGGCTTCGGGCTCCGGGAGATGAGGTATCACTTCGATTTCGGCGGGACGAAGGTCCTGGTCGATTTCTAGAATGTCAGATTATCGCATTGCGGTCATCGGCCTGTGGCATCTGGGCGAAACTTATTCGGCCGGTCTCTCCGAGCTCGGCCACGCGGTGGTCGGCATAAGCGACGACCCGGCGGTCGTCGCTAATTTTTCGAAAAATATCCCGCCCTTGCCCGAGCCGCAGCTCGAGGACCTTTTAGCTCGGAACCAAAAAGCCGGCCGGCTTCGTTACTCGACCGACTATGCCGAAGTGAAAAAATGCAACGTCGTCTGGTTCACCTTCGACACACCGGTGAACGATGACGACGAGGTCGATCTCTCGCCGATCTGGAACGCTTTGGACAAATGCTTGCCGCATCTTCAGGACGGCGTTCTTATCGTGATGACCAGCCAGATACCCGTCGGGACGTCGAAAGAGCTCGTGGAGTTGGTGAAAAAGAAACGGCCGGACATCCGTTTCGATTATGCTTACACGCCCGAGAACTTGAGATTGAGCGAGGCGGTGAAATGCTTTATGGAGCCGGGCCGCATCGTGGTCGGGGCGGACAGCGAAACCGCTTTCCGGAAAATGACGGAAATATTCGCCGCCCTCAAGACCGAGATCGTCCGGATGACCGTGGCCACCGCCGAGATGACCAAGCACGCCCTGAACGCTTTCCTCGCTACCTCCGTCAGTTTCATTAACGACATCGCCGACGTCTGCGAACGGAGCGGCGCCGATGTTCTGGATGTGGCCTACGCTCTGCGGGCGGATGCGCGCATCGGTAAAAAAGCTTTTCTGGATGCCGGGCTCGGCTTCTCGGGCGGGACCTTGGGCCGCGACCTCAAGGCGCTCATGGCTTTCGCCAAGCGGAACAAGATGCGCGTGCCGGTCGTCGAAGCGGCTTTCGAGAAGAACAAGGACCGTGAGGCGCTCGTCGTCAAGAGATTAACAGAGGCCTTGAAAGACCTGAGCGGCAAGCAGATGACCATCCTCGGTCTGACCTATAAACCGGGGACGCGCACGCTCCGGCGCTCCCGGGCCCTCGGCATCGCCGCCGAGCTGGCCGGGAAAGGCGTGGCGCTCCGTCTCTCCGACCCGGTCGTTCAAGAAGCGGAATTGCCGAAGATTTCCAAAGCGACCTTCGTCCGCGACCTCTACGCGGCGGCCGAGGGAAGCGATGTTTTCATCCTGGTGACGCCCTGGCCGGAGTTCAAGGATATCGACTTTAAGAAACTGGCTGGTGCAATGAAGAAAGGCGCGATCGTTTTCGACACGGCGAACTTGCTCCGCGACCAGAAAGGCGCGATAGAAAAATTGGGCCTGCGCTACTTCGGCGTCGGCAGATAACATGGTCCTCAAAGATAAAACAGCGCTTATCACGGGCGGCAGCCGCGGTATCGGCAAGGCGGTCGCGACGGCGTTCCTACGCGACGGCGCGCGCGTGATGCTTGCCTCACGCTCGGTCGAAGAGCTCAAGAGCGCCCAGGCGGAGTTCGAGAAAACTTACGGGAAGGGACGGGTCCTGACTTTTCTGGCCGATGTTTCCAAAGAAGCCGATGTTAAGAAGCTCGTCAGCGAAACCGCGAAGGCGTTCGGGAAAATAGATATTCTGGTGAATGCCGCCGGTATCTATGGGCCCATCGGGCCGTCGGAGCAGGTCGATTTCGAAAAATGGAAGAACACTTTTGAAGTGAACGTTTTCGGCACTTTCAAGGTGCTTCAGGAGGTCTTGCCGTATATGATGAAAGCGAAGAAGGGGAAGGTCGTGAACTTCTCCGGCGGCGGCGACGGGCCCTTCCCGCGCTTCAGCGCTTACAATTCTTCCAAGGTGGCGGTGGTGCGTCTCTCCGAGACCTTGGCGGCCGAGATGCGCGGATATGCCATAGACATCAATGCCATCGCCCCGGGGCCGGTCAATACGGCCTTTCTCGACGAGGCCCTCGCGGCTGGCGAAGCGGCCGTCGGCAAAGAAAGATATCAGGCGCTTTTGAAGCAGAAAGCGGACGGTGGCGTGCCGCCGGAGAAGACCGCCGAGCTTTGTGTGTTCCTGGCGTCAGCCGCTTCGGACGGCCTTTCGGGGAAATTCTTGAGCGTTGTCTGGGACGACTGGAAAAAGTGGGACAAGAAAGAAATAGAGAAGATAATGGCGGGAGAACGCTTCGCGCTGCGCCGGAGAAAAGAATAAGAACATGAACATCGGCATCATCGGGGCCGGCCTCATCGGCAAGAAAAGAGCGGAAGCGATGCAGAAAACGCAGCGCGGCAAATTAGTAGCCGTGGCCGATGTCGACATCGCCCGCGCCCGGGAGCTCGCTCAAAAATACGGCGCCGAAGCGCTCGGCGACTGGAAAAAGCTCGTCGCCCGGAAAGATATCGACGCCGTTCTTGTGGCCGTGCCGAACGTCCATGTTTCCAAGATAGTGCTCGCGGCCCTGAAGAATAAAAAACATGTGCTTTGCGAGAAGCCGTTCGGTATCAGCGCGAAGGAGTCGCAGGCCATGCTGGCCGCCGCCCGGCGGGCGAAGCGGGTCGTGAAGGTCGGCTTCAATCATCGCTTCCACGCCGCCATCTTGAAGGCCCACGAGATCTTCGAAGCCGGCGGTATCGGGAAAGTCCTTTTCATTCGGGGCCGTTACGGCCACGGCGGGCGCTTGGGAATGGAGAAAGAGTGGCGTTTCGATAAAAAGATATCCGGTGGTGGCGAGCTTTTGGACCAGGGTGTTCATCTCATCGACCTTGCCCGCTGGTTCGCCGGGGATTTCGAAGGCGCCTACGGCCTTGCCGAAAATCTTTTTTGGAACACGAAGCTGGACGACAACGCCTTTGCGCTCCTCCGGAACAAGCAGGCCACCGCCTCCATTCACGTCAGCACGACGAACTGGAAGAACATCTTTTCGTTCGAGGTCTTCGGCGAACTCGGCTATCTTCAGGCGGAAGGCAAAGGCGGAAGCTACGGCCCGGAGGTCCTGACATGGGGTCGGCGGCCGGCGCAGTTCGGCGTGCCCGAGGTCCAGACGTTCGCCTTCGAACCCGGCGATGAAAGCTGGAACAGGGAATGGGATAATTTTCTTGATGCCGTCGCCGGAAAGAAAAAGGTCATCGGCGACGCCCTGGACGGTCTTCGGGCCAATCAGATAGTCGAGGCCATCTACCGTTCGACGAAAGAGCATAAAGAGATAAAGCTTCGTTGACTTGGCCGATAATGAGTCCTACAATAACGCCCATGCCGAAACCGCTCGATAAACTAAAGGTCAAGATCTTCGGGGACGGCGCCGATCTTCAGGGGATTTTAGAACTGGCCAAGAACCCGCTCATCAAGGGCTTTACGACCAACCCGACCCTGATGCGGAAGGCCGGCGTAACGGATTACGCCGCTTTCGCCAAGGAGGTTTTGAAACATATCACGAAGCATCCGGTTTCCTTCGAGGTCTTTTCCGACGATTTTTCTGAAATGGAACGGCAGGCGCGCATCATCGCCGCCTGGGCCCCGAACGTTTACGTGAAAATTCCGGTGATGAACACGAAAGGCCAGTCCTCGGCGCCGCTCGTGAAGAAGCTTTCGCACGAAGGCGTGAAACTGAATGTCACGGCGCTCTTGACGTTAGCTCAGGTCAAGGAGGTGACCGAAGCGCTTTCGCCCAAGACGCCGGCGGTCATCTCGGTCTTTGCCGGCCGCATCGCCGACACCGGCCACGATCCGAAACCAATAATGAAAGAAGCCAAGGCCATTACGCTCAAGAAGCCGAACATCGAGCTCCTCTGGGCTTCGCCGCGCGAACTTTACAATATCTATGAAGCGGACGAAGCCGGGAGCGACATCATCACCGTTTCGCACGATATTTTGAAGAAACTTGGTGGCGTGGGCACGGACCATTACGAACTTTCGCTCGCGACGGTCAAGATGTTCTACGACGACGGCCAGAAAGTGGGGTACACGCTGTACGAATCGTAGGGTTCTATACCAAGTGCGCTAAGGATTGTCAAAGTGGTAAAATAAAAGCGCAATGAACCAAAAAGGTTTTGCGTCTAGGGCCTTACTACTTTTTGTAATAGGCGCATTAGTATTTGGTGCGTGTCTTTGGTACATCGTGAATGCATATACTGGCCTACAAAATAATCGGCTTTTGAATAGTCCAATCAGCGCTCCGCGGACAGCTAATTGTAATAAAGAACTTAAGCAGTGTTCCGATGGATCTGTGGTTGGCCGCCAGGGTCCAAACTGTGAATTCGCGGCGTGTCCACCGACCACTACTTCCACAACCCCCTCGGTAACATGTGCGATCGACTTCAGTGATTTTGCAGTCCCACCACTACCGCCTGTTGGTTCCGACTGGATTCAATCAACATCAAGTGCTGGCAAATTTGTGAATTCTGATGCGTTTAGCATTTGGCCGCGGCCCTCATCTACGGGCGGTTCTTTGAGCGGAGAGAGGTGGTTTGCTAATGGTAATGGACTAGGCGGGTGGGATAGAAATTACTATTATCCGATATTGACGCGGCAGGGGTGGTCCAGAGAAACGGTGGTTGATGGTTATGAGATATATGGAATGATGGCCGATGGGTATCACGGCTCAATAGACGGCTATGTTAAGATAGCGGGCGGTTATTTGAGATCGATAACAATCAACGATTATACTTCGAACTCAACAGAGCCAAACAAGCTTATCGTATTTGCGAGCGATATCGTTCCGCTTTCGAAAATCATTCCAGACTATCAGCCGAACTGTCCAGTCGTATCACCCTCGGCGCAATTTCAAAATTATCCCTACATCCAACTTCAAATGAATGTTCCGGACGGCGTTGTTGTCGCCGATCCTTCCGGCAAACGCGTCGGCAAGGACGTGATCGCCGGCGCGACGTATAACGAAATTCCGGATGCATCATACTCCGCGTTCGGTGTGAGCCAAAACATTTTTATCCCCAATCCGATATTCGGACAGTATTCAGTCACTATCAGCGGATCTCTCTCTGGCTACAATGGATATACCGGATATGGTCTCTCGGTCTGGATCGGTGGGAATAAGAATCCAGTTCCTTTAGTTCAGGATATTGTCAATAGCGTGACGAGCGGCCAAGCGGTTGTATATGCTTTTAATTACGATTCAAGTGGCGTCACAAGTAGCACGTTATTCGTTCAAACAACATCCATTCCTGTGAATTAACTATTAACCCCCCCACCTTTTGTATCAAGTTCGTTCGAACATCCCTCCTTCGTTAAAGCTACGGACGAGCAGGCGGTAGGTAGGTCCAGGTCAGTGCCCATAATCAAGAGCGCCCCGCCTATAGGCGGGGCGCTCTTTCTGTCCGGCAAAGATATTACGGCAGCGCTTCGATGGTCTTCGCGATGCCTTTTTTGAACGGCATCGTCGGTTTCCAGCCGAGAATACGTCGGACGAGTTTCGTGTCCATCGATATCCGATAGGCCTCGCCGCGGCGGTAAGGGGCGTAGACGGGCTTGCCTTTGTAGCCGGTCGCGGCGGCGATGGAATCGAAGATCATCTGGTCGGTCGTCACTTTACCGGTGCCGAGGTTCATGATGACATTGTCGCCCTTCACGAAGCCGGCCATGTTGGCCCGGACGACGTCGTCCACGTAGATGTAGTCGCGGCCCTTGGTGCCATCGCCGAAGATGATGGGTTGCTTACCGTTCTTCATCAGGTCGCCGAAGATGGCCGTCACGCCGGCCTCGCCCTTCGGATTCTGGCGCGGGCCGTAGATGTTCGGGTAGCGGAAGATGACGTAGGTGAAACCGTAGTGCCGGGCGAAGAATTCGATGATGCTTTCGTCGAGCAATTTGGAAAGACCATAAGCCGACTCCGGAACTTTCGGGTCCGTTTCTTTGACCGGAATATGCTTCGGCGTGCCGTACGAAGCGCAGGAAGAAGCGAAGATGAAGCGCCGCTTCTCTTTGCCGCGGCCGTGGTTCGCGAAGGCCAAGAGGACATTCGCCGTGCCGATGAGGTTGGCGTCAAGCGAGGGGATGGGGTCGCGGAGGGATTTAACGACCTCGACTACGGCGGCGTAGTGGCTCACGAGCTCGGGCCGTTCTTTCTTGAAGATGCGGTCCATGGCCGCCCGGTCCAGGATGTCGTTCTTATAGAAACGCGCCTTCGGGTTCAGGTTCCGGCGGAAGCCCGATGATAGATTGTCGATGACGGCCACGCTGTGTCCGGCCTTGAGATACGCGTCGACCAAGTGACTGGCCACGAAACCGGCGCCGCCCGTAACAATAATGCGTTTTTTCATGGCTTCATTTTACCCCGCGCCGGTGGTTTGTAAAATGCAGGCGGGTGCGATAATGTACTGGGGCCTGGTTTCTGAACGACAAAATAAAACATAACATCCATGAAGAAAAAAGCGGCGAAAAAGAAAGCGAGCGTGAAAAAGGCGGTTCCTCATAAGAAGAACCATCGGGATTATATAGACAAGTATATGGCCGAAGTGGAGCAGGTGGCGCGCGGCATCGACCGGGCAGCCATCGATAAGGCCGTAGAAATTCTCCGGGGCGTTCAAGCGCGGAACGGCCGGTTGTTCATTTTGGGCGTCGGTGGCGGAGCGGGTCACGCGAGCCATGCCGTCTGCGATTTCCGGAAGCTGGTCGGCATCGAAGCGTACACGCCGGCCGATAACGTGACCGAACTGACGGCCCGGACGAACGATGACGGGTTCGAATCGATCTTCGTGCGCTGGCTCGAAGGCAGCCGGGTGCGAGCAGGCGATGCGATAATGATATTTTCGGTCGGCGGCGGGAACGCCGAGAGGAACGTCAGCATGAACTTGGTCCACGCTTTGAACCACGCCAAGCAGCAGGGCGCGCACATCATCGGCATCGTCGGCCGGGACGGCGGGCACACGGCCAAAGTAGCGGATGCGTGCGTTCTGGTGCCGGTCGTGAATCCCGAGAATGTGACCGCCCACACCGAAGCTTTCCAGGCGGTCGTCTGGCATCTCTTGGCATTCCATCCAAATCTACGTGTCAATGAAGGAAAGTGGGAAGGCATCCAAAAATCGAAGTAAAGAACGATCGGGTGGTCCGCGCGTGAAGCAGCCGGCCGTTTTTTTGGACCGCGACGGGACAATCATCCGTCACGTGGAACTGCTCGTTGACCTCAAGAAGGTCAAGCTTTTACCCGGCGCGGCCGATGCCATCCGACAGCTGAACAGGCTTGGCTACTTGGTCGTCATCATCACTAACCAGCCGGTCATCGCGCGGGGTCTTATCACGCCGGCGGGCGTCGACAAGATGAACATGGCCATCGTCCGGCGTCTCGAAAAGTTCGACGCGACCATCCACGGCACTTTTTATTGTCCGCATCATCCGAACGCCAATGTGAAGAAATACCGGATGGTTTGTTCGTGCCGGAAGCCGGCCCCCGGTTTGCTCCTTCAGGCGATGAAGAGGTTCGATATCGACCCGAAGAAGAGTTTTATGGTCGGGGACGCGATGATAGATATCCTGGCCGGCGCCCGCGCCGGCGTCCGGACCATCATGGTGAAGACGGGCCCAGGCCATCAGCGGGATGCCGAATTGGCCGCCGAGGCGAAACCGGATTTTATCGTGAAAGATATCCTTGCCGCCGCGCGGCTTGTCGGGCGTTTACGCAAGAGAAAGTAAATTAAAGAAAAAAGAACGCGGCCCGGCTCATGTGTGAGCAGTCGGGCCGCGGGGTGTAGCGTCGTCGCTACTTCTTGTCGTGATTGGGTCCCTCCTTGGCGCTCAGGTACTTGCCCTGAAGGAAGGCCAGAGTGCCGCGGGCCTCGTTGGCCGCCGTGCGGGCGAAGGCCTGCGAGTTCCGGATGGCCTTGATGTGTTCCGTCCAGACGTGGCCACCGATGGAGGCGAGCATGACCGCCTCGCTCTCGAAGCAGGTGGCGTTGAGGTCTCGGTACTTCTTCTCGCCGGAGACGTTCCTGGCCACGAAGGCCGCCGTTCGCGGGACGTGCACGCCGACCGTCACGATGCCGATGTCCGTGAGGCCGTGCTCGAGCGCCAGATCGAGGATGTTCACGATCTCTTGCTTGGTGTTCGAGGCGCCCTGGAAGACGCGGGTCCGCGGCCAGACGACCACCTTCGGGAACTCCCAGGCGACCGGGAAAGCATCGAGGCGGTCGAACTCCCGCTGGAGCATCTCGCTCATGACCTCGCTCTCGGATGGACCGTCCACACTCTTCAAGTAGGTGGACCGGTCGCCGTAGGCGCAGACGACCATCTTCGGGTGGTACTTGCAGATGAGCTCGAAGCCCGCCGCGAAGTTCAGATCGCCGCCGCCCACGACGCAGTGCGGATCTCGGTCGTCCGCGGGGATGCGGATGGCCAGGTGGCCCCACATTTCGTCGCAGATTTCGAGATCCTCGGTGAGAACATACGACTCGATCCTCTTCGGATCGTTCGGGCCGAGCATCTGGATGCCCCGACCCATGATGGCCAGCAAGTCCAAGAGTTACCTCCGGGGTTAGGTCTTCGGCAGAGTGCCGGAGACAATAGGAAGCGTCAATCGAACGCTGGCCAAATTATAAACGTAATTTTGTTTTTGTCAATGGAGAATAAGATTTTGTTTGGTGGGGCGGACGGCTGATGTGTTATAAATGAGTTCATGATAAAACAAGCCGTTATTCTTTCCGCCGGATTGGGCACGCGTTTGCGGCCTTACGCTGACACGATGCCGAAGCCGATGCTGCCCATCCTCGGCCGGCCGATGCTTGAGTGGCACATCATGCAGTACAAGAAGCACGGCGTCTCGGAATTCTTCTTGAACACGCATTATTTGCCGGAGGTCATCACGGATTATTTCGGCGACGGCTCGAAATTCGGCGTGAAGATGAATTATTCCTTAGAGCCGGTCATCTTGGGCACGGCCGGCGGCGTGAAGAATTTCGAAAGCCAGCTTGACGATGCCTTCTATCTTATCTACGGCGACACTTTCAGCTTGGTGGATTACACGAAGCTGGCCGCCGCTTTTGCGGCTCATCCCGACGCCATCGGTATTCAGCGGATGAAAAAAACGGACGACTACGCGGACGCCGACGTGGCCGAGATCGATCCAACGGGGAAGTTCATCGCTATCCACGCCAAACCGCATACGCAGAAGTACGCGAACGCTTACCGGATGCGCGGGGCGTTCATTCTGAAGAAAGAGATACTTTCCTTCGTACCGCCAAGCACGCCTTACGAGATAGGGAAGCAGCTTTTGCCGGATATCGTGGCCAAAGGGAAAGCGTTCTACAGCTACGAGTGCGACGATTATTCGAAAGGCATCGACACGGAAGACAAGTGGCGCGAGGTGGAGAAATATCTAGTTGAGCACAACATCGCGCCGTGGTGGCCGGCGATGGTTTAGCTCAATACGGTCATTTCCTGATTAGGCGCCGAGAGGACCGCATGCTTAACTTCTATGAGCAGCGGTTCTTTTATGAGGTAAAGAATACCGAAGTATATCCCGGCCGATATGACGATGTTCATGATGACGGGGAGGCCAAGGAAAAGCATGGCAGTCGTGGCCAGTCCCATGAAAAGACCGCTCACGATGATTTTCTTAAGCTGGGGTAAGATGGTGAAGTAATTTATCTTTTTCATGGTGTGCCACAGGTACCAGTTGACGAGGATCTGAGCAAGAAGCGTCCCAAAGGCGGAGCCGGCCATGCCGAAGGGCGGGATGAGGACGAGGTCCAGGACAACGTTCGAGATTCCCCCGATGAGCGAGGCATTGATGAGGTTCTTTTGATGATTGTAAGCGAACATAGCGGCACCGATGATGAGCGCCGGATAGTCCACGATCATTGTGAGCAAAAGGAGCTTGAGCGCCAGGCTGCCCGGTAAATAAGGGGTCCCGAAAAGGAGGCCCATTATCTGTGTTCCTAGGATCGTGCCCCCGAGCGCCATCGGTATCGAGAGGAGAAAGATGAGCCGCACGGTCCGTTCGAAGGCGCTTCGGAACTTAGCGTTGTCGTTCTTTGCGAGCCGGGATAGGACCGGCAGCGTGCTGTATTGGAAAACTACGGGGAGGACGTAGAGGATCTGGATGACGCGGATCGCGGCGGAATAGATGCCGACCTCAGAGGCCGTTCGCATCCAGCTCAAGATAATGATGTCGGTGTTCGTAAGAAGGAGACCGAGCGCGCCGGTGATGGCGAACGGCCAAGCAGAAACGATTATTGGTTTGACGAGTTTCTTGGAGAAATAGGAAAAGATGCCCGAGAGTTTTTTGCGGAGCACAAGAAAGGCGGTCCCGGCCCCGACGATGGTACCGGCGGCATAAGCCCAGCTCAGGGCAAGCGCTGTTTTTGAGAATGACATGAACAGAAAGCCAAAGAAGACGATGGCAAAGTTCGTAAGCATGAATATGCCGGCTTCCCACTCCATTTTCTCGTTCGAGCGGATGAAGGCGGAAAAGAACTCGCGTAAGCTGTCGAAAGTGACGACGACGGCGATGATCGGTATAAGCGTCGTTGCGCCCGGTAGCGTGCTGAAAAGCGGCGCGATGAACAGCACCACCAGCACGGCGGCGGCGATAAGGGCAAGTTTCATAACGAGGGTTGTTGCGAGAATGCGGCGGCTTTCTTCCGGCGTCGCTTTCGGGATCTCCCGCATAACGATAGAATTCACGCCCGGTTCGAAGAGCAACGTGAAGAATCCGGCGAGTGTGAAAGCGTAAGAGAAAACACCATAACTGGTCGTTCCCAGAACGCGCGCGCCGTAAACAATAACGATCGCCTTGAAGGCGCGCCCGCCGAAGTTGGAGAAGGTGAGCCAGAAGGTGTTCTTCGCGACCGTCTGTCGAGCCGAAGTATTATGAAAAAGGAACCCTTTTATTTTTTTAAGCATTCCGATATAGTCACTTCATCATGATGAAAGCCGTTGTCCTCGTCGGGGGATTGGGAACGCGCTTGCGCCCCATTACGTTCGAGATCCCCAAGCCGCTCATCCCGGTCAAGAAAAGACCGATCTTGAACCATACGATCGCGTGGCTCCGGCGGCACGGTATTTCCGAGGTAGCTTTGCTCGCTAGTCGAGCGCACGCCGAGGATTTCCGGCGCTGGGAACGGGCGTGGGCTGACGAACTGGACGGGGTGAAGATTACCACTTTTTTCGAGGAAAAACCACGCGGCACGCTCGGTGGTCTGCCGCTCGTTCGAGCCTGGATGGGGTCCGGACCGGTCGTCATTTCGAATGGCGACGACCTGAAAGATTTCGATGTTCAGCGCATGCTCGCGCATCATCGCCGGCTTGGCGGCTTGGCGACCGTGGCTTTGTTCCGGGTTCCCGATGCTAGACCGTACGGCGTGCCGGTGCTCGATGGCGACCGAGTCGTCGATTTTTTGGAGAAGCCGGATGTTCCGCCGTCCGATTATGTGAACGGCGGCCTTTACGTGTTCGACCCCGTGATCTTCGACGGTTTGGACTACACGAAAAACGAGTTGATGATAGAAAGAGACCTTTTGCCGATGTTGGCGAAGCGAGGCCAGCTCTTCGCTTTCCGGGATGCCGAAGCCCGGTGTTATGACTGCGGCACGCTGGAGCGTTGGGAGAAAGCCATGCGGGAGTGGTGAGGCCGTCGAGGCGCCGCCTTATCTAGTGCCTTTCGAGAGGACATAGTATCATTAGAGACATTAAGGGCGGGAATTTCCCCTTGTTCGGCTGTTCGACGAACATTCCGAGAACTATATGGCTAAGACAATAACGCAGGCAGTTATCCTGACCGCTGGCTACGGTTCGCGTTTGCGTCCGTTCACCGAGACCACGCCGAAGGTGATGATGCCGATCGGCGGTCGGCCCCTTTTAGCGCACACGGTCGAGTATCTGAAGAGCCAAGGCATCGTGAGTTTCGTGATGAATCTACACTACCTGCCGCAGCAGATAACGTCCTATTTTGGAGACGGGTCACGTTTCGGCGTGAAGATCCAGTACAGCGACGAGATGGACCGGTTGATGGATACGGCCGGCGGTCTCAAAAAAATGGAGCCATGGCTCGAAGAGAACTTCATCGTTCATTACGGCGACCGTTTGCATCGCTTCGAGTTCTATCCGGCCATCAAGCTTCATTTCGACCGCGGCGCCATCGCCACTTTGATCCTGAAGCCCGTCGGACCGTCGGACAGCGGCGAGGTGATGGAGTTCGAGAAGTCGAACGGCCGCGTGACCGGTTACCACGTGCTCTTGCCGGATGCCGGCCGCGAGAAGAAGTCCGATATGGGCCTTTTGACCGGCTTGTATATAATGAGCAAAAAGGTCCTGGCGTACGTTCCCAAAGATACGCCGGTCCACATAGACAAGCAGACCATCCCCGAACTTTTAGAGCGCAGTTTGCCGGTCTATGGTTATCCGACGGACAAGGAGATCCTCGATATCGCCACGCCGGAACATTATCAGGCCGCCGAGGAGTGGTTCCAAAGCATCGTCTTGAACAGGATTCATTAGGTCGAAAGAATAAACCAACTCGCAACAAAGATTGCGAAAATTTAATTTTTTTTTATGTCCTCCATCAAGAAGAGAGCGAAGAAGGTCAGTGTTCGGGGTGGTCGTTCAAGAAAGCGCGCCGTTCCCAAGAAGAGCGCCCGCCGGCCTGTCGTGGTCGCCGTTTCCGGCGGCTTCGACCCCATTCACGTCGGCCACGTTCGGATGTTCAACGAAGCGAAAAAATTGGGTGATAAACTGGTCGTCATTCTGAACAATGACAACTGGCTCCGGGCAAAGAAGCATCATATCTTTATGCCCGAGGAGCAGCGGAAGGAAATAATCGAAGCCATCGGTTCCGTTGACGAGGTCGTTATCACCGGACATTCCCCGGAGCCAGAAGA
>DATJQA010000035.1:0-3874 GCA_035506115.1 Minisyncoccota bacterium
GCTCTCTCCGACGCATCGGTTACTGGTTCCGGACGCAGCTTTTCCTCTCCGTCATCATGGCCGGATTGGTCTACATCACCTTGACCTTGCTCGGCGTTAAATACGTCCTTATTATTTCGCTCCTCACGGCCGTCTTCGAGCTCGTGCCTTTCATCGGCCCCATCGCGGCTGGGGCAGTGGCTTTCCTTTCTGCTATCGTGACCCAGCCTGAGTCGGCGAGCTTGGCGCTCTACACCCTCTTTGCGTTCATCGCGCTTCATCAACTGGAAAATCACGTGCTTGTCCCGCTCATTGTCGGACGGAACCTTGGTCTTCATCCGGTCGTGGTCATCATCTCGCTTCTCATCGGTCTCGAAGTGGCCGGCTTCCTCGGTGCCATCGTTTCCGTGCCCATCACTGTCATTTTGCAAGAAGCGCTCGAGAATTGGTCCGAGAAGAAGACCCGCCGCCTCAGCGCGGCTTAATCCAATATGGCGCGTACTTACCTTACGACCACGTTGCCGTACGTGAACGCGGCGCCACACATCGGCTTCGCCCTCGAGATCATCCAGGCCGACGTCGTGGCGCGCCATCGGCGTCTCCAGGGCGACGAAGTTGTGTTCAACACCGGGACGGATGAACACGGTCTGAAGATCTACCGCGCCGCGCAAGCTGAAAAAAAAGCTCCGCAAGCGTACGTGAACGAATGGGCAGAGAAGTTCGACCGTTTGAAATCGGCTCTCGATCTTTCTTACACGAACTTCGTCCGGACGACCGACCCGCACCATATGGCGGCGGCTCAGGAATTCTGGAGGCGTTGCGCCACGGCAGGGGATATATATAAGAAGACCTATCAGGTGAAGTATTGCGTCGGCTGCGAGCTTGAAAAGACCAATTCCGAACTGGTAGATGGGCGGTGTCCGATCCATCCCAACATGGAACTCGAGGAGATAAACGAGGAAAACTATTTTTTCCGGTTCTCCAAGTATGGTCCGAATTTGCTCGAGCTATACAAGGCTCAGCCTGATTTTGTGATGCCTGAATCACGGGGCCGGGAGATCCAGCGTTTTGTCGAAGCCGGTCTTCAGGACTTCAGTATTTCCCGGGTCAAAGAGAAGATGCCCTGGGGCGTGCCGGTGCCGGACGACGACAGTCAGGTGATGTATGTCTGGTTCGACGCTTTGGTGAACTATATTTCGACCCTAGGTTGGCCGGAGAACGAAGATAATTTCAAGGCCTATTGGCCGGGCATCCAGTTTGCCGGTAAGGATAACCTGCGCCAACAGTCGGCGATGTGGCAGGCGATGCTCATGTCTGCCGGCCTCCCGCCTTCGAAGCAGGTCGTCATTCACGGTTTCATCACTTCCGACGGCCAGAAGATGTCGAAATCCCTAGGGAATGTCGTCGACCCGTTCGCGCTCGTCGAGAAGTACGGCACCGACGCCGTTCGGTACTGGCTCTTGCGCGAGATGCCGCCCTTTGAGGACGGCGACTTCACCGAAGAAAAGTTCCATGAGCGCTATACGGCTGACCTCGTGAACGGTCTCGGCAATCTCGTTTCCCGCATCGCCGCCCTTGGCGAGGCCTGCGGTCCCATCGAAATGAAGAACGCCAACTTCCACATCGAGATGCCGGCGCCGTGGAATCACGACGAACTTTTGGCGGGCTATCGTTTTCACGAAGTTTTGGCGCGCCTGTGGCAGGAATTTTCCGCCATCGACAAGTACATCAACGATCTGAGATTGTGGGAGCAGGAACCGAAGTTCAAAAAACATGGCGTCGCCGCCTGCGCGCTCGGTCTTTTATACTACGCGCGCCTTCTCGAACCGTTCTTGCCGCACACGGTCGCTCTCATTCGAGAAAAGATAAAAGTGGACGGCAACACTATTCATTGCACGAAGGGAGCGCCGCTCTTTCCTCGATTATCGTAATCATCATGGACCGCTTCTTCGACGCGCACACTCACGTTCACTTCGCGGCCTTTAAAGACGACTACCGCGAAGCCATCGCGCGCGCCCGCGCCGCCGGCGTCCGGCTCATCACGGTCGGCACGCAATACGCGACTTCCAAACGCGCCGTCGAAATGGCGCACGAATTTCCGGATGATGTTTGGGCGACCGTCGGCCTTCATCCCATTCACACCGAAGCATCCTTTCACGATGAACAGGAGCTCGGCGGGGGAGCGGCGGCCCAGACGTTCACGAGTCGAGGCGAAACACTTGACATCGAGGCCTATAAAAAGCTGGCGGCGGACGAGAAGGTCGTTGCTATCGGCGAGTTCGGCTTCGATTATTATCACCTCGGGCCGGATTCGAAAGCTCGCCAGCGCGCCGCCTTCGATGACCAACTCATCGTTGCCCAGGCCGTCGGGAAACCGCTCATGATCCATTGTCGGGACGCTTTTTCGGATCTCATCACGGCCTTGCGCGAGAAGAAAGACCTCTTGCGCCAGCCGGACCCGGGCGTCATCCATTTCTTTACCGGCACGGTCGCGGATGCGGACGCGCTTCTCGAGCTTGGGTTCTCGTTCACCTTCGGCGGCGCCGTCACGTTCCCGGGGAAGAAAGGCGCGCCGGGACGATACGACGAGGTCGTCCGGCATATCCCGCTCGACCGGCTTCTTTCCGAGACTGACGCGCCGTATGTGGCGCCTCAGACGCACCGGGGCGAACGCAACGAGCCAGCCTATGTTGTCGAAGTGGCGGAGAAGCTTGCAGGACTGAAAGGTGTGCCTTTGCCGGAAATGCAAACACGGATCCTTGATAATACCGCCCGGATATTCGGTATCCGTTAAAGCCGACCCCGATTTTCCTTTGTATTTCGGCCCTTTTGCGCTACAATCGGGGTATTGTTGTTCATGCCTAAAAAGAAAGAAGAAGGAACGCCTGAGAAGTACGACTTCTCTGAAATAGAGGCGAAATGGCAGAAATACTGGCGGGCCGAGAAGCTCGCCGAACCGCCGCTCGATAAGCCGAAGCGGCCTTTCTATAACCTGATGATGTTCCCGTACCCGTCGGCCGAAGGGCTACACGTCGGGAACATGTACGCTTTCACCGGTTCGGACATCTACGGCCGCTTCCAGCGGATGCGGGGCTACGATGTCTTCGAGCCCATGGGCCTCGACGGTTTCGGCATCCATTCGGAGAACTACGCCTTGAAGATCGGCGCTCATCCGATAGAGCAGGCAAAAAAATCAGAAACTCGTTTTTACAAACAGCTCGAGGCCATCGGGAACGGTTTTGCCTGGGACGAGCATCTCGAGACCTACGATCCGGAATATTATCGCTGGACGCAGTGGCTCTTCACAGAAATGTGGCGGCACGGCTTGGCTTACCGAAAGAAGCAGGCGGTCAACTGGTGCCCGAAAGATAAGACCGTGCTCTCGGACGAACAGGCCGAAGGCGGGAAGTGCGAGCGGTGCGGCACGGAGGTCATTAAGAAGGATCTGGAGCAATGGTTCTTCCGTATCACGAAATACGCCGAGCGTCTTCTAGAGAATATCGAGAAGCTCGACTGGTCGGACAAGGTCCGCATCGCCCAGAAGAACTGGATCGGCCGAAGCGAAGGCGCCGAGCTCCATTTCGAAGTGCGGGCCGGCGGTCGGCCGAACTTCGTTCTTCTGCACGGCTACAAAGGCGGTCCGGACAAGAACTTTTTCCCGTGGCTCAAAAAAGAGCTGGAAAAGCGCGGCTATGATGTCCAACTGCCGGCCCTGCCGAACCCGGACGCGCCGGACATTCTGGCTCAGATCGAGCATGTCAAGAAGAATGTTCGCTTTGACGAGTACACGGTCGTGGTCGGCCACTCGCTCGGCTCGGTCGTGGCTCTCAAGGTCCTCGAAGACCTGCCTCAGCCGATCAAGAAGCTCGTCTTGGCGGCCGGTTTCTTCGAACGG
>DATJQA010000036.1:0-6223 GCA_035506115.1 Minisyncoccota bacterium
TATCTATGAATTCGAATTCTTTGAAAAATGGTATGTCTCCAACTGCGAATTCATCCATCTGAATAACCATCGACGGTGTCTGGGTCGACAGTCACGAGAGAGAAATCTATAAGAGTGCCCTTTTTTAATTCGCCTTTCTCTTGGGCGACTATTTTACGCATTGGCTCCGTCGCATATGCCAAATCCTTCAATCGATTGTGCGTCAGCGGCAGCAGCTTTGCAATAAAGTTATCGGCAAATATAACTTCCCCCTTACTTAAATAAAGCTTGGGCAATTTTTTCGCTATCCTGTATCCGTGTCTTGGATACTTATAATCTTCTTTTTTTGTTATAGATTTTTTTAAAAGACCCTGAATCTCAAGGTTTTCAAGGGCGTTATATAGGTCCACCGAGATTGGGCCGTTCGTATTGCGCACAAATGTTGTTCCTGGCAATAAAGGTACGCCTGCGTACTTTATTGCCATTACTTGTAATAAATAAGTTATCTTAAATATCTGGAATTTGGACAAATCTGCCATTCCCTGTTTATGAGCACGATCAAGAATCAAAAGCACTAGCTGCTCAATCTTTGAGTATTTCATGCCTCATAATTATTGTATCACAAAAAAATACGGGTCATGCCGATAATTGCTTAAATTGCTAGTATTTTCAAGCTTTTCTGAGCTTTGATATAGGCTTACAATAAACCCATCATCCTTCGGTAAACCTACGGACGGATAAATGCCTAAAGCCCTCAAAACATCGGCCTTTGACGCCGCCTACGCTAAGTTGAACCCGGCCCAGCGGAAGGCGGTGGATACTATCGAGGGACCGGTCATGGTTATCGCCGGCCCCGGCACGGGGAAAACGGAAATTCTCACGCTCCGCATTGCGAACATCCGGCGCCTGACCGACACGCCGCCGGAGGCCATTCTCGCCCTCACTTTCACCGAATCCGGCGCGGCCGCGATGCGCAAACGCCTCGCGCGCCTCATGGGCCCGGACGCTTACCACGTCCGCATCACCACTTTCCACGGCTTCTGTAACGACATCATCAAGACCTATCCCGAGGACTTCCCGAACATCATCGGCTCCGTGAACATCACGGACGTGGACCAGCTCGGCATCATCCAAACGCTCATTGACGAGACCGAACTCGACAAGCTCCGGCCCGCGAACCGGCCGTATATGTTCGTGAAAGCGGTCTTGGGCGCCGTGAACGACCTGAAGCGCGAGAACATCCGGCCCGACGATTTCGTAAAACTCCTCAAGGCCGAGCGGCGGGCCTTCGAGGCGACGGACGATCTCTATCACAACAAAGGCCCGCACGCCGGCAAGATGAAATCGAAATACGAGGCCGAACTGCGGCGTCTCGAAAAGAACGACGAGCTCGCCCGCCTCTATGCCGCCTACGAAGAAACGCTCCGGGCGCGGCATCTTTACGACTACAACGACATGATATTGGAGGTCGCCCGCGCGCTGGATTCTAAAAAGGGTTCCCTCCTCCGGACGCTCCAAGAAAGTTATCTCTATATATTAGTAGACGAGCATCAGGACACGAACAAAGCGCAAAATCACATCGTCGAACGCATCGCCTCCGCCTGGGAAGACCCGAATGTTTTCCTGGTCGGCGACGAGCATCAGGCCATCTATCGTTTCCAGGGCGCCTCGCGCGAGAACTTCCACTACTTCAAGACGCGCTGGCCGCGCCTCACGCTCGTGAACCTCACGGATAATTACCGCTCGACGCAACAGATATTGAACGCCGCGCACACGCTTTCGCCCAATGCTTTAAAAGCCCGCGCGGGACATAAGGAAGCGCCGGTCGAACTTTGGGGCCTGTCCGCGCCGGAGGTCGAGCAGTACTTCATCGCCACGAAGATCAAAGAGCTCATCGAAGGCGGGCTTGCCGCCGAAGAAACGGCCGTGCTTTACCGCGACAACAAGGACGCCTTCCCCATCGCCCGGATGCTTGAACGCGTCGGCGTGCCGTACACCATCGAATCCGACCAGGACATCCTGGAGGACGAGGATGTGAAAAAGCTCATCGCCCTCTTGAAAGCCGTCCAGCACTACGGCGACCCGGCTTATCTCGTGCCGGTTCTTCATATCGATTTCTTCGACCTGCCGCCGCTCGACGTTTACAAAATCCTCGCGGCGAGCGGCCATAGAGATGAAGCCGGCCGCCGCGTAAATCCGTACGACATCATCCGCTCGGAACCGTGGCTCGCGAAGCTCGGCCTTGAAGCGCCGACACGCTTCCTTGCGCTCGCCGAGCATCTCGCCGCCTGGAAACGCGCCGCCCGGAACCGGCCGGTCACGGATGCCTTTGAGGCGATAGTGCGCGAGTCCGGTTTCCTCACGCACGTCCTCGGCCGACCGGCCGTTCACGAGAAGCTCGCCAAGCTCCACTCGCTCTTCGATCAGGCCAAGGCGCTTCTCGAATCGAAGAAGGACGCTTCGCTCGAACACTTCTTCGACTATCTCGACCTCATCGCCGCGCACGACGTGAACATCAAGCCCCTTCGTCTCCGCCCCTCGCCCGGCCGCGTGCGCCTCATGACCGCGCACCGCTCGAAGGGCCAGGAGTTCGACGTCGTCCTCATCGCCGGCGCCACGGACAGCAAATGGGGCCCGCGTGCGCATACGGACCAGCTGAAACTCCCCCGCGCCGTTTACGCGCTCCTCGACAAGGTCGAGCGCGATATCGAAGGCAACGAGAACGATGACGACGAGCGGAACCTTTTTTACGTCGCCCTCACGCGCGGCCGGAAACAGGTCCTCGTGACCTACGCCGAGCGCAACCCCGAAGGCCGCGAGGAGATACCCTGCCGTTTTTTGAAACAGATAGAAGCTCATCTCGACAACGCGTCCGAGAAAGCGCTCGCCGCGGTCGAAGAGAGCTTCACCGAGAACCGGGCGCTCGAGTTCGCCGAGCCAGCTGCCGCCCAAAAAAGCGCGAAGGACAAAGCGTATCTGAACGACCTCTTCCGCGAGCAAGGCCTCTCGGTCACGGCGCTCAACAATTATTTGGAATGCCCGTGGCGCTATTTTTACACTTCCCTCCTCCGCATTCCCGAGGCGCCGAAGATGCCGCTCCTTTTCGGCAGCGCCGTGGATAATGCCATCAAGCTTTTCTTCGACGCCCGCACGCGCGGCGAGCAACCCGATAAAGAATATCTCGTGAAACGGTTCGAAGAAGCGCTCCGCCGCCAGGCGATGAGCGAAAAGGATTTCGAGGCCCAGCGCGCCCGGGGCGCCAAAGCGCTCGCCGGCTGGTTCGACTTTTGGCATATGCGCTGGCTGCCACGCGTCATTTCGAAATATCGCGTCGAAGGCATCGAACTCAATACCGACCCTTCGACGGGCTCAGGGCAAGCTGTGAAAATCCTGGGCGAGCTCGACAAAGTGGAGTTCCTGGGCGACGGGAACGAGGTGAACGTTGTGGACTACAAGACGGGCAAACCGAAATCGCGGAACGCCTTGATGGGCCTCACGAAAGACGCCGACCTGAACTATTTCCGCCAGCTTACTTTCTACAATCTCCTCCTCGACAAAGAAGGCAAGTACCGGATGATCTCGGCCGAACTGGACTTCATCGAACCGAACGAGCGCGGGAAGTATATAAAGGAAGCGTTCACTATTACGCCGACCCAAACGGCCGAACTGGAAGCCCAGATAAGGCAGGTGGCCAATGAGATACTGGGCCTTACCTTCTGGAACAAGACCTGCGACGACCCGGAGTGCGACTACTGCGCTCTCCGAAAGATGATGCGGTGAGGAATTTCGCGGCCTCGGCGCGACTTGCACAACTCCCTATCGGGCGCGGTATGATAGAAGCGTGAAGGAAAAGTTCAAAAAATTCTTCGAGCCGTTCGCGCGCCACTACCTCGAACCGAACTGGATGGAGGCGGCGGGCTTCGGCATCTACATCGCCCTCATCATCTTCGCTTACAAAGCGTTCACGCCGCCCATCTGGGTCGCGATGGTCGTCGTCCTTGTCGCCGTCCCCATCGCCGAGGGCTATTATTATCACCTTCAGGACAAACAGCGCCGAGAGCGGGAGGAAGAAGAGCGCGAGGCGCAAAAAGAAGAATACGAGATGCTCCGGCGCGTCCGCGACGAAGCGGAAGCGAAGCGTCAGGCAGAACGCGCGTTCGAAGAAGCGGGTCCCGGTCCAATAGAGCTGATACCGGAGAAAGAAGAGAAGCCGAAACCGGAAGAGCCGCCGAAAGAAGAAGACACTGAGAAAGAGGAAGATGAGCCGCCTCAACCGACGCCGCCCCCGCGACCGCCGAGACGGCCGCCCGACCGACGCGTTGCGGACATCCTCTGAAAATTACTATCCACCGGCTTTCCACACGGGTGACCGGCGGCGTTTGCTAGAATGATGATGATCGTATCCCGCCATCCGGCGCGGTTCCTTTCGCACCTTTCTCTATGACAACTCTTGAAAGATTTTCCGGCAACCCGGTCCTCACGCCCACCGGCGAACACGAGTGGGAAGCGTCGGCCGCCTTCAACGGTTGCGCCATCATTGACAACGGACTCTTCCGCATCGTCTATCGCGCCGTCTCGCCGCCGAAGAACATCCGGGGCGCGACCCTCAACGTTTCTTCCGTCGGTTATGCCGAAAGCCACGACGGCGTCCACTTCTCGAACCGCCGCCAGCTCATCAAGCCGGAATACGATTGGGAAGCTTTCGGCTGCGAAGACCCGCGCCTCACTAAGCTCGGCGACAAATATTACGTCTTCTATACCGCTCTTTCGCACTTTCCCTTCGACGCCGGCGGCATAAAGATAGGTGTCGGCATCACGGAAGACTTCCAGAATTTCGAAAAGCACCCGGTCACCTCCTTCAACTCGAAGGCCATGACCCTCTTCCCGGAAAAGATAAACGGCCAGTACGCCGCCGTCCTTTCGGTGAACACCGACCAGCCGCCGGCCAAGATAGCGCTCGCTCTTTTTGACCACGAAGAAGATATCTGGTCGCCGGATTACTGGCGCGAATGGTATGCGAATCTCGACGATCACGTTATTCCCATCCTTCGCAATTCGAACGACCAAGTGGAGGTCGGCGCCCCGCCGGTGAAGACCGAGAAGGGCTGGCTCCTCGTCCATTCCTATATCAAGAACTATCGGGGCGGCGGCGAGCGGGTCTTCGGCACGGAAGCCGTTCTTCTGGACGCCGAGAATCCGCAGCGGGTCATCGGTCAGACCCACGAACCGCTCATGGTGCCTTCCGAAGAGTACGAGCGGAACGGCCAGGTCCCGACCATCGTCTTCCCGACCGGCGCTATCGCCCATGGCACAAAGCTTTACATCTATTACGGTGCGGCTGATACGACCTGCGCCGTCGCCCGCGTGCCCATCGATGACGTTTTCTGCGAGCTGCGCCCGCCCGGCACGCCGGAAGGACCGACCTGCGCCTGCGGGACGCGCCGACTGGAACGCTTCAGCCAAAACCCCATCATCACACCCATTCCGGAACTCACCTGGGAAGCGAAAGCGACCTTCAATCCTGCCGCCATCTACGAAGGCGGCCGCGTCCACATCGTTTACCGGGCCATGTCCGAGGACAACACCTCCGTTTTCGGCTATGCCTCTTCGAAGGACGGCCTCCATGTCGACGAACGCCTTAATCGGCCTGTCTATATTCCCCGCGAGAACTTTGAACAGAAGCTCACGCCGGGCGGAAATTCCGGCTGCGAGGACCCGCGTCTCGTTCGGATCGACGACACTATCTATATGCACTACACGGCTTTCGACGGCCGCAACCCGCCGCGCGTGGCGTTGACCTCCATAAGTGCCGACGACTTTTTGAAGCACCGCTGGCGCTGGCAAAAACCGGTCCTTATCTCGCCGCCCGGTTATGACGATAAAGATGCTTGTCTCTTCCCGAAGAAACTGAACGAACAATATCTCACGCTCCACCGCCTGGGTGGGAATATCTGCCTCGATTGGTCGGATAATCCCGTCATCACCGAGACGCGCTGGCTTGAAGGCGTGACGCTCTTCGGTCCGCGCCACAACCGCTGGGATGATGTGAAGGTCGGCATCGCCGCACCGCCTATCGAAACTTCCGAGGGCTGGCTCCTCCTCTACCACGGCGTCTCGAGCCCGAAGAACACTTACAAGCTCGGTGCGACCCTTCTGCGCTTCGACAATCCAACAGAGATAATCGCTCGGACCGACCACCCCATCCTCGAACCGGAACTGCCGTACGAGCGGAACGGCCAAGTGG
>DATJQA010000037.1:0-20506 GCA_035506115.1 Minisyncoccota bacterium
AATTTCACGCCGTGCTTCCGGGCCGCTTCGAGCTCCGGCGCCATCCACGGTATTCCCGGGGAGCGGAAGACGATATCGAAATCATTCAGGCGCTTCAAATAATCGGCGCCGAGCCGATATTTCAGGCCCGGCGTGATGGGCACGTTCTTATTCTTATCGAGGATGGTAATGTCCGCGTCGCGGTACTCCGGTCTTTTTATGATATAGCGGAGCGTGGCTTGGCCTTCGCGTCCAAAACCGAGGATGGCGATCTTCATTTTAGTTTGGGGTGGGCGTAGATGGTCTCGACGGGGCGATATTGCCAATCATGTTTATTCGGGACGCGTCGCTTGCTACTATTGCTGACCACATCTCCATTCCCAAGATAGATGCCGATATGTTTATGAATTTCTCCGCTCTTCGGAAAAGTTTTTGGCGCCCACACCACGACAGCACCCGGGCGCGGCTGCTTTATTTTTCTCCAGCCGTGCGTTTGCATGTCCTCCTCGGTTTTTATAACGGTCGTATGAATGTCGCCGATGAGCGAGAAGAGTTTGAGGATAGAGCTGACGTAAAAAGCGCAGCTCAGATCGCCGTCGCGCAAGACGTCGATATCCTTGCCATCGATGCGGTACCACAGGTTTCGAAAAAGCGGCGAGCCGGCGCTCGCCACTGTGACGGCGAGGAGATTCTTGAGGAGGAGTGGCTTTGGTTTGGCGCGGGACACGATACGGTTATTGTACGAGCGATGACGCGAAAAAACAAAAAACGCCGGATGGCGTTCTTTGTTCTCTGACTTGCTCGCACTGTTTACACTGAGCGAGCGAAGCGAGTCGAAGTGTTGCGGGGGCGGGAGTTGAACCCGCTTCAGGAGCTTATGGGGCTCCTCGGAAAACCGTTCCCAACCCTCCCGCGGCTTTGCTTGACCCAACAAATTATAGGCGCGCGCCGCGTAATTGTCAAAATAGAAAAATGATGATAAAAATTATACGCTGCCGGCGTAGCTCAGTGGTTAGAGCGAAGCATTCATAACGCTTAGGTCGGAGGTCCGATTCCTCCCGCCGGCACTCTGTGAATGGATATTTTGGAACAATACGCGTACGATCTGCCGCCCGAACTTATCGCCCAGGCGCCCGCCGAACCGCGCGATGCAGCGCGACTTTTGGTGTACGATACCGCGACCGATGAGATTGTCACCGATCGTTTTTGGAACTTGGCGAAATATCTGCCGGCGCAGGCCGTACTTGTTTTGAATCGGACGAAGGTCGTGCCAGCGCGTCTCACGATGCACAAATCAACGGGCGGAAAAGTGACCGCGCTCTTTCTTGTCAACGAACCGATTCCGAACGAACCGCGCGCCGTGAAGGCGCTCGTCGACCGACGCCTCGCGCCAGGGGAAGCGCTCTACTTCTCGACCGGCGAAGCCGCCGTCGTTCTCCGGCAGGAAGAAAACATTTTCATTATCGGTTTGCCGTTCGAGCGCGCCGGTCTCTTCCACTATCTTGACCAACATGGCACAACGCCCATCCCGCCATACATCAAAAACACGCCGCTGTCGGAAAAAAAGTTGCGCGTTGAGTATCAGACCGTCTTTGCCCGGGAACGCGGTTCAGCCGCTGCGCCGACGGCCTCGCTCCACTTCACGCCACGCGTTTTTCGGGCGCTCGAAAGGCAGAAAGTCGCGCGTGAGTTCCTGACGCTCCACGTCGGGCTTGGCACGTTCGCGCCGGTGCGGGAAGAAAATATCCGCGCGCGGCGGCTCCATGAGGAATATTTTTCCATCGAGCCGCGCGCAGCCAGCGCTATCAGTGCCGCAAAGAACGAGGCTCGACCGATCGTCGCCGTCGGTACGACCGTCGTGCGGGCGCTCGAATCCGCTGCTCTCCGTTCAGGGAAGAACCTATTCCTCCGCTCCGGGGAACAGCGCACCACAGCGTTCATCTATCCGCCCCACGACTTCCTCGTCCCGGACGCGCTCATCACGAACTTCCACGTGCCGCGCTCATCGCTCCTCATGCTCGTGGATGCTTTTTTACAGCACAAGAAAGCTCGACGCCACCTCCTCGACCTCTACGTTTTCGCCCGGCGGGAAAAACTTCGTTTCTTCTCCTTCGGCGACGCCATGTTGGTTCGCTAGGCATATCTTTTGATTTGCCTTCCGAAATCCGTTACGATGAGGTCATTATGACCCTTGAGGAACTTAAGAAATCGGCCCTCCAAGCCATAAAAGAAGCCGCCGATGCCCGGGCCCTAGAAGAGATTCGGGTTAATTATTTAGGCCGGAAAGGCGAGATAACCGATGTTTTGAAGTCCATAAAAGAGCTTCCGCTCGAGGAGCGGCGCGAGGTCGGGCCGAAGGCCCAGGCCTTAGCTCAGGAGCTAGAAGCGGCTCTTCAGAAGCGGGTGACCGAGTTCGCAAAAAGCGCTCCGGGCCGGCGCCGGGCGGACCTGACCGCGCCGGGGAAGCGTTTTCTTCGCGGGCACCTTCACCCCCTGACCCAGGTCGACCGAGAACTACGGAAGATCTTCGCTGGTCTGAACTTTTCGGTCGTCGAAGGGCCGGAGGTCGAGACCGAATACTACAACTTCGATGCCCTGAACATGCCCGAGGACCATCCGGCGCGCGAGATGTGGGATACTTTCTGGCTGAAACCCGGCACCTCGAAAGAGGGGCTTCTGCTCCGCACCCATACTTCGCCGGTCCAGGTGCGCTATATGGAAAAGCACGAGCCGCCGTTTCAGATAATCGTCCCCGGCCGCGTTTTTCGATACGAGGCGACCGACGCGAGTCACGAGATAAATTTCTACCAGGTCGAGGGCCTGATGGTGGGGAAAGACGTGACGCTTGCGAACTTCAAATATATCGTCGAGGAGGTCCTGAAGAAGTTCTTCGCCGGCAAGAAGATCGAGTTCCGCTACCGGCCCAGCTACTTCCCGTTCACGGAGCCGAGCGTCGAGGTAGATATCAAGCTGGGCAATAAGTGGCTCGAAGTGATGGGCGCCGGGATGGTGAACCCGCGCGTCTTTGAGTATGCCCGCTACAATCCGCGCGACTGGCAAGGTTTCGCTTTCGGCGTCGGCCTCGACCGGCTCGCGATGATAAAGTACAACATTCCCGATATCCGCCTGTTCTATTCCGGCGATCTCCGGTTCATCAGGCAATTCTAAGATGAAATTCTCTTATTCTTTGCTCAAGAAGCTCGTCCCGCGCTTGCCCGCCGCTCCCAAAGTGGCCGAGGCGCTGACGATGCGCGCCTTTGAAGTGGAAGGCGTGGCGAACGGCGTCTTGGACCTCAAGCTGTATTCGAATCGCTACTCCGACGCGGCTTCGCACATCGGCATTGCCAGGGAAGCCGCGGCGGCATTCGGTCTGCCCTTCAAGAGCCCGGTCAAGGAGATAATCAATCCGCCCGCCGATCTCGGTTTGTTCTCGGTCCGCATCTTGGACAAGAGATCCTGCCCGCGTTACCAGGGCCGCTATTTCGAGATGCCGCTCATCCCGGCTTCGCCCGCGTGGATGAAGGCCGAGCTTCAGGCCTGCGGCTTGAAGCCCATCAATGCCGTCGTGGACATCATGAACTACGTGATGCTCGAGACCGGCCAGCCTCTTCACGCTTTTGATTACGACAAGCTTGCCGGCGGTGCGAAGAAGACCATCATCGTCCGTCGGGCAAAGCGGAACGAGAAGTTCGAAGCGCTCGACGGTCAGAAGTTCGTGCTCGACCCGGAAACGCTTGTTATCGCCGGTTCGGACAGAGCCCTGGCCATCGCCGGCATCAAAGGCGGGATGGATTCGGGCGTGACGGGCCGGACGCGGCGCATCATCGTCGAGGCGGCGAATTTCGCCCCGGCGAACATCTGGCAGACGAGCCGCCGGCTCAAGCTCTTGACCGACGCCTCTATTCGTTTCGACCACGGTCTCTCGCCGGTGCTGGTGGATCAGGGTCTCGACCGGGCGGCGGAACTTTTGAAACAGATCTGCAACGCCAAGCTTAAGGACTCGGTGGATATCTATCCGAAGCCGGCCTCGGACGAGGTCATCGGCTGGAGTGGGGCGAGGTTCGAGCATCTTATTGGCGCCACCATCACGCTGGCAGCGGCCAAGAAAGCGCTCGAGGCGCGCGGTTTCAGTATCGAGCCGGCAAAGAAAAGCGGAGATGATTTCCTGGTGCGCGTTCCGGCCTGGCGGACAGACGTCGAAAGTTTCGAGGATCTGGCTGAAGAGGTCGTCCGTCTTATCGGTCTCAATACGGGCATCAAGCCAAAAATGCCCGGCATCGCTCTCCGGTCCGTGGAGGAGTCGGAGACGGTCGTCATCAAAGATAAGCTTCGGCAGATCCTCGTGCAGTACGGCCTCGACGAGGTCTATCTCCATTCGTTCATGTTCAAGAAAGGGCCGGACACGGTGGAGCTTCTTAATCCGGCGAGCGCTGAGTACGCTCATTTGCGGAACGATCTTGCCGGCGGCCTCGCCGAATGCGTCGTTGAGAACACGCGCTTTTTCGAGCAGGTCCGTATCTTCGAGACCGGCGCTGTTTTTCGGAAGAGTTCTAGGGGGGTCATCGAAGAGCAACACTTGGCGGTCGCGCTCGCCACGAAGAAGGGCTCGTGCATGCTTGAAATGAAGGGCTTGATGGAAGACCTGCTCCACGGCGCGGGCATCGTCCAGGTCCAACTTGTGCCGGAAGGGGAAAGTTTGCGCATCGAGAGCGAACATCACGTGCTTGGCGATATCCGGGAACGGGACCTTGGCAAGAACTGGTCGGCGGCCATCGCAGAACTCGATCTCGGGAAGCTCCAGGGTTTGGCGATCGGGGAGCGCGAGTTTCGGCCATTGCCGAAGTATCCGGCCGTGATGCGGGACGTTTCTCTTCTTGTTTCCGGCGATACGCGCGTCGGCGACATTTTGCGCGTCATCGAAGAGACGAGTCCGGAGCTCGTGGATGACGTGAACCTTATCGATGAATATGATGACCCGAACTTGGGCGGCAAGCGCAGTTTGACCTTCCGGCTCGTTTTCCAATCCGAGGAGCGAACGCTCACGGATACGGAAGTGAACCAGGAAATGGAAAAGATAACGCACGCGGTCGGCCACCGCTGCCGCGCCGAGGTGCGCTGAACATAGAGCGTCCGTCAATGGAAAAGAACGGCGATATCCCGAAGGAAGTGAGGGCCGCTATCGGGCTTTTGGAGCAGCACGGTTTTTCGGCCTATCTTGTGGGCGGCTGCGTGCGCGACGTTTTGCTCGGCCGCGACCCGAAGGATTGGGACGTGGCGACAAAAGCGACGCCGGCGGAGATACAAAAAGTTTTTCCGGAAAGCGTCTACGAGAACGAGTTCGGAACGGTCGGCGTGAAAACGGACAGCGAAGACCCGACCTTGAAGATAATAGAAGTGACGACCTTCCGGCTCGAAGGCCGCTACACGGACAAGCGCCATCCGGACGAAGTGCGGTTCGCGAAGACCATCGAGGAGGACCTCTCGCGCCGCGATTTCACGGTGAACGCGCTCGCCATGCCGCTTGAAGGCGACCTCATCGATCCTTACGGCGGCCAAAAAGACCTTGAGGCAAAGATCATCCGGACCGTCGGCGACCCGAAGGCGCGCTTCAGCGAGGATGCCTTGCGTCTGATGCGCGCCGTGCGTTTTTCGGTCGAGCTCGATTTTGAAATAGAAGCAAAAACCAGACGGGCCATCGAGACGGAAGCCGGCCTCTTAGAGATGATCGCCAAGGAGCGCATCCGGGACGAATTCACGAAGATAATGATGTCGGCACGCGCCGCGCAGGGGATAACGATGCTCGAGGAGCTCGACCTTTTGCGTTACGTGATGCCGGAATTGCGGGACGGCCTGGGGGTTGGCCAGAACAAGCATCATATCTATACGGTCTTTGAGCACAATCTCCGGGCGCTCGATTACGCCGTGCAGCAGAACTATTCTCTCGAAGTGCGAATGGCCGCGCTCCTCCATGACGTGGCGAAGCCGCGCGTCAAAGGCGGCGATGGCCCGGATTCGACCTTCTATAACCACGAATACGTCGGTGCGAAGATGACGCTGAAGATTTTGGACAACCTCCGCTACTCCAAAGAGTTCGCCGAGAACGTAGCCCATCTCGTTCGGCATCATATGTTCTATTACAACACCGATGAGGTTTCGGCGGCGGGTGTGCGGCGCTTCCTGGCGCGCGTCGGTCCGGAAACGGTGGATGACCTTTTGAAACTCCGCGAAGCCGACCGTATCGGAAGCGGCGTCCCGAAGGCCGTGCCCTATAAGACGCGCCACCTGCAGTTCATGATAGATAAGGTCAAAGCCGACCCCATTTCTCCTAAGATGCTCAAGGTGAAAGGGGAGGACGTGATGAAGATTGCCGGTATCGAGCCCGGCCCCAAGGTGGGCCAGGTTCTCGCTATCCTTTTGGAAGAAGTGTTAGACGCGCCCGAAAAGAACGAGAGCGCGGCGCTTGAGAAGCGCGTCAAAGAATTAACTAAGTTGCCCGAAGCCGACCTTGTCGCTATGCGCGAGAAGGCCGAAGCCCGGAAAGAGGAGTTCGAGCAGGGGCAAGAGGAAGAGATGAAGAAGAAGCATTGGGTGAAATAATCAAGCTTTGTTCGAATCCCGTCCCGCGTGCGCAAAAGTTTATTTATGCAAAAATAGATATTAAAGCTAAGGAGTATGGTGGCTCAAAATATTCAAACCACGACATGAACAAAACATTTAATCTCTTAAAAAATATATCCTTAGCGTTATCTATAATAGCAATTGCAATTTCTGCACTCAGCTACCTGGAAGCACGCAAAAGCAATCAAATCGCCGCGGATGCATTATTCACAACCAAATCAAACTTCCAAGTCGAGAGTAGGCCATACTTATCAGTGTTTCCGGAGAGATTTACACAAAACAACAAATTCATCAGAATCGAGACCAGCACCGATTCGTTTAGAGTATTTTTTAATTTCAAACTACAAAACAATGGCAAGCTGCCCGCAAAAGATATTCACGCACCAAATAATGTGGCGCTCATTGGCAGACCGGGCCAATCTGATAAATTAGAAAGCTTTTCATACGATTCAGGAGCAAGTAATGACCTTTCTCCCGGCGACTATATATACGCAGTAGTAAGCCTAGAATTCGGCGGAATAACGAACAAAGACGTAATTGAAAACGTCAGAAGATTTAATAACGATGAACTTTCATATCCATCAATCGTACCGTTCTGGTATAAAAGTAATGCGAGTGATTCGCCACAATATAAAACCATCTTCGAAGGGACAATTAATCCGTCCGATATGTCTATAAGCAAAGTTACCATGGATTGAATACCAACTATGCTCGGGAATTCCTCGGGTCGCTAACCAGACTTATGGGTTAAGCTGGTTCGAGCATTCTCTGCACCCACCAAAAGAAACACCCTCGCCGTTAAGCGAGGGTGTTTCTTCATCTGGTCGGGCCGCCGGGAAGCGAATATCCCTCCAAAGGCGGGCAAGCGTCCAGGCCAGTGCGCATACAAAACCTGATTTGCACGTACGCGAATCAGTGATATGGTTAAGAAAAATATGGCTGAAGTTAAAATCTTGGTTCCGGGTTATACCACGGCCGATACCGCCGCGGCGAGTGAGGAAAAAACGTGCCCCACCATTACGCTTGTTCGAGATAAGGATATCGTCATGGTGTGTGACCCGGGCGTTTTGGACAGCCAGCAGATATTAGTTGATGCGCTGAAGCGCGAAGGGCTAGCGGTGAATGACGTCAATTACGTTTTCATCACTCATTCCCACATTGACCACTACAGAAATGTCGGCATGTTCCCTGGCGCCAAGACACTAGAATATTTCGGCATTTGGGACGGCGGGGGAGTAAAGGACTGGGAAGAACATTTTACAGACGACATCACGATCATAAAAACGCCGGGCCATAACTACGACGGCCTAACGCTCCTGATAAAAACCGAGAAGGGAGTAGTCGCTATCTGCGGTGACGTCTTCTGGAAGGAAAATTACCCGGAGAAAGATATCTACGCTTCCGACCTCGCAAAACTTCAAGAAAGTCGCAAGAAAGTCTTACAGCTCGCCAACTTCGTTATTCCTGGTCACGCCGGAATGTATCCGGTTCGCAAACCCTGATCAGTTCGTGGCGTTGCTCTTTACGCCTCCAGCATTTCGAGATATGCTTACCCCGTAAATCGGGCCGTAGTATACCGGTAGTACATGCGCTTCGGGTGCGTAGAGACCGGGTTCGATTCCCGGCGGCCCGACCAAAGCTAAAACGCTCCACATCATGTGGGGTGTTTTAGTTTCTGATTGTGCTCGTCGCCGGGAATCGAACGGGAAAGGGGTCGGGGAAACGGGAGTTTCCCCGAGGGGTGACCGAGCGAAGCGAGGGCGAGAGGGGCGTCCAAGCCCCATCGGGAGGTCGCCGGAGGCGACCGACGTTCGCTTCCCGGCGGCCACTCGTCACCGCTTTTTTTCTTGTCTCCTTGGCCCGCTCGGGCTACAATGTTCGTGCGTTCAAAACGTAACAAACGCCTCATTTATCCGTCATTTTATATGGCTCCAGACGCCCGAACCAGATTTTTAAAGGCCTACGACGAGTACGCAGACGCCATCTACCGGCACTGCTACTATCGCGTCTATTCTAAGGAAAAGGCGGAGGAGCTCATGCAGGAGACCTTCCTGCGCGCGTGGCAGTATGTCGAGAAGGGGACGGACGTCGGGAATATCCGGGCGCTCCTCTACCGCATCGCGACGAATCTCATCATCGACGCGAGTCGCCGGCAGAAAGAGGAAAGCTTGGATGCCATGATCGAGGAATCGCCGGCAGCCGAACCGGTCCAGGGCGGACGCGAACTTGAGGAGAAGAATATTTTTCTCAAGGACGCCATCGCGGCCCTCAAGGACCTGCCCTCGGATTACGGCGCCATTCTCACGATGCGCTACATCGATGACCTCGATATCGTGGAGATCGCCGAAGCCCTCGACCTCACGCCGAACCACGTGTCCGTAAAGATAAACCGCGCGACCAAGGCCCTGAAGGACAAATTACATTATTCATAATGGAACCCTGGCTTGAACAATTCCAAAAGACGCGGCAGGAAGTACGCCTCACGCCGCGATCAAAAGCGGCCATGCGGGCGCGCCTCCTTTCTCATATCGCGGCCGGTCAACCGGCGGCTTTGCCGTGGTGGGGAATTTTACTTCGCCCGGCGCCGCTCCTCGTGGGCAGCTTTGCGATATTGGTCTTCGTTGGCGGGACGCTCTCGGCCGCAGCCGAACAAACCGTGCCCGGCGACCCGCTTTATCCGGTCAAAGTGAAGTTCAACGAGAGCATCCGCTCCGCGCTAGCCATCACGCCTCAGGCGAAAGCCGATTGGGCGGTCCAGCGTGCTGCCCGGCGGCTCGATGAGGCCAACGTTCTCGCGGAGCGCGACGGGGCGGTGGCGAGCACGACCAAGCACGAGCTGGCCCAGGATTTTTCCGCTCAAGCGGCTGATGCGAACGCCGCCATCAAGGCCATCGAAAAAGATGACCCGAAGACCGCTCTCGGTCTCGCTGACAATTTCGAAAAAGTCCTGCGTCGGCCCCGACGGCGGACCGCTTTCGGTTGGACGGCCGCCTCGAGCACGCCCTCCTCGACCATTCCCGGAAATCCTTCATCGTCTTCGGATGGCGGAGTGATAGCGCCGGCGCCGAACGTTTGGTCGGTGATGACCGCTTCGGAAACGGAACAAGTTCCTCTTCGGAGTGGCCGCCACCTCCGGACGCTCACGCCTCGTTGGAATGGGCTTATTGCTCCGCCGACCAATCCGTCTTTCGAGAACGCGAGCGGAACCAGCTCGACAGACGAACAGGTGAACGGTCCTGCGCCGACCGAGGGTTCGGGCGTGACCGCCGGCGTACCTGATAACGAAGAGAACGAATTCGACATGGCCATCCAAAACACGTTGAACGATGTTCGGGAAACGCGCCAGCGACTTTGGAACACGGGTTCTTGGCAGAACGACGGACCTAGTCGTTAAGTCCCGCCGTTGCTTCGCCGCTTTCCGCCCGTTATAATCACGGTGTGTTGGAACGCATCTACCGATACTGCGAAAAGCTGGAAAAACGGTTCCGCGCCCGCTTGAGCCGCTGGCCGCTTTTGTACGCTTTCGTAGGCGGCGTGGGCGTGGTGCTCTTCTGGCGCGGCGTTTGGCATGCCACGGATATTTTTTTCTCGCTCATCTTCAAGCCGGGCTTTACACCGACCCTCTTCGACTACGTGGATGGTCCGCTCGCTCTCGCGATCGGCATTCTCTTGCTTCTCACGACCGGCCTTTTCATTTCGTCCTTTATCGGGAGCAGTATAATTTCGAGTGGGTTACGGGGCGAGGAGAAGCTGACCGAAAAGACCGAGCACGAGATCAAAGCCGAGGAGAGCGAGCTTTCGAAGCTGACGCGGGAAGTAAAGAACATCGAGAGCGTCGTGGAAGACCTTCAGCAGGACATCCACGCTCATTACGAACATAAAGATCAAAAGCCATGATAAAGTTCAGCCAAAAAACCAAGCAGGCCATCATGCTGGTCATCGTCATCCTGACGCTGCTTGCCATGGTCGCGCCGCTTCTCCTCGGCATGAGGAGCTATTAGAGCGCCAGATCGGGTTGCGATTATCCGTTTTTTCGGTACACTCTAAGTGCCCCTTTTGGGCCCATAGTAAAGTGGTATTACGCCGCATTCGCATTGCGGAGGCGGGAGTCCGATTCTCCCTGGGTCCACCACTTCGCTCCTATCGGAGCTTCGCGGTGCGCAGCACCACTCACAACAGAGGCGCCGCGGTGCGCAGCACTACTCACAACAGAGGCGACGCGGTGCGCAGCACTGCGAAATTAGAATTGGTCAAAGTGGTGTCCCGCGTAGCTTTAGCGAAGTGGGACCATTATACTTTTGGTATGTACTACGTTTACCTCTTGAGAAGCGAAAAGGACGGCACTTTTTACACGGGCTTCAGCGAGAATCTTGCGAGAAGGCTTAAGGAACATAATCGACAATTAGCCACGTATACATCCACAAAAGCGCCAGTCAAGTTAGTATGGTATAGCTGTTTTGAGAATAAAGAGAAGGCATTAGATTTTGAAAGATATCTTAAGTCTTCATCTGGTTTTGCTTTTCGCAACAAGCACTCGGCGTAATTTTCCAGTCGACTGACCTCCCCTTTTCTCTGGGTCCACTCTGAAAAGGTAGAAGAATCGTGGATATTTAACCCGACACAACCGGCGGGTATTTCGTGATATGCTCTCGGTAGGCAGCCTTGATAAATCATCAAAGAGAACACTGACCGCCTGAAAGGAGGGGTCCATGTCCGAGAAGAAAACGGACGACCTCTCTCAAGAGGCCGGCCGAAAAGAAGATCCGTCTCCGAGCGACACGCTCTTCAAGGTGTCGTTCGGCGAACGGGAAAGCGTGGCGCGTCTCATCCTCATCATCAGGAAGACGCTCGTGCCGCTTTTGAGCGCCGTCGATGTCTTGGCGCAACGGACGAACGCGCTCGAGGAGGTGTCGTTCGCGGAGCGAGAGAGCCTCTTCCGGTCCCTTCACGTCGGACAGGAAGCGCTCGTTTCCCTGACCGGGGCCTTCAAGAAGATCGCCGAAGTAATGAGCAACCTTGAGCCGGCTCCGGCGACGAAGCCCGTCGTTCCGGAGGAGAGGGCCCGCGTTTTCCGCGCTCCCGTTCAGGAGCGGCGGAGCGGAACTCTGCCGAAGGCAGAGACGCCGGTCGCAAAGCCGGCGTCCCCGATGAGCCCTTCGAGGTATAGCCTCGAGGAGGCGTTGATATTCCTCAAGCTCATCGCTTCCGAGCACCGCCTGCCTCGGCATCGGGTCATCATCGATCCGGCGAGCTTCAAGAGAAACTTCGAACTGACAACGGGAAATTCGATCACCAGGGACGGGGCCATTTATCGGATGCAGTGGGCCATGGCCACTCTTCGACGTTACTTCTTCGTCGATCCGGAGACCGTTCGGTCCGGCGCGGAGCGGAAACTTGTCGAGTTCGTCCGGAAAGTGCGTACGACATTCCAGGTCGACAATCTCGATGGGCTGCGCGATGCCTTGGAAGAGCACAACGATGTCAGGATCGATGCCGCCGCTCTCGACTGCATTCTCGAGCCACTTACGGCAAACCAGTGAAAGCCCGTCCCAGATGTTTTGGGGCGGGCTTGCCGATTTTGAAAAAGAAGCAGGGGTTTTTTGGCCGGCCGTTGGCTCCGATTCCGGATTTGTTAAAATATACCCGTACACTCAAAGGTCGAGATTCCGGCCAATATCCTGAAGAAGGCCGGAACAATCAACACTACAGCTCTTATGTACATTCAAACTTGGGCGGACGTGGTCGCCGGAACATTGAACAATCTTTGGTTCGGCGTCCTCGCCTTCATCCCGAACTTCCTCGGTGCGCTTATTATCTTCGTCATCGGCCTCGCGGCCGCGGCGAGCTTGGGCGCTCTTGTCGAGAAAGTTTTTGAGGCCCTGAAGTTAGATGTCCTGCTCGGTAAGCTCGGCCTCGCGCCGTATTTCGACCGGGCGGGCATCCGGATGCGCGGTTCATGGTTCTTGGGCCAGGTTGTGACCTGGTTCCTGAACATCGTCTTCCTCCTGGCGGCTTCCGAGATCTTAGGAAAGGATAATGCCTTTTCGGCTTTCCTTCGCGACGTGCTCGGTTATATCCCGAACATCGTTGTCTCGGTCATGGTCATGCTCGCGGCGGTCGTCTTGGGGAACTTCCTCCGGAAGATCGTGGTTGCCTCTGTGACGGCTTCGCGCCTGCATGCGGCCCACTTCCTCGGCACGCTCACTTGGTGGGCGGTCGTCATCTTCGGCTTGCTCACGGCGCTCATCCAGTTGAACGTGGCGCCGCAGGTCATCAATAGCTTGCTTACGGGCTTCATTGCCATGATCGCCATTGCGGGCGGTCTGGCGTTCGGGCTCGGCGGCAAAGAGTACGCGGCCCACCTCCTAGAGAAGCTGCAGGAGCAGACGGAAGGGAAGTAATCCCCAGCCGGCTCTTGCCAGCGCCCGGGAAGGGCGTGCTATAATCGGAGTCGTTCGTTTCTTTGGAGGCGAACAGAGATTGAACAAAACAAAAGACCGTTCTGTGTGAGGCAGAGCGGTTTTTTGTTGTTTATTTTGTTCGGTTTCTGCCCTATTGACAGGGGCCGGCAGCTGCCTATAATGGGAGGCACGGATGATGTCTTATAAGAAAACCCGGACAAGCGGCTGAAGCCCCGTTTTCACGTGGTTCTCGAGCCGCTAGCCAAAGCGGTTTTTTTATCTAAAAGGCGCCTCCGCGATTCTTTGAGAAATTCGACTCCGGGACCTTCCGAAAGGCAGGACCGCGAGACGACATACTGGATCTGCTCTGCGTCGTGATTTTGTCACGTCTTCTTGAGTTTTCGTCCGAGGATGTGGCGAGCAATTTCCCACGATGGCAGAGTAGGAAGTAAGTCAGCATTGGGATGATTGGCAACTTAAGGGCGAATGGTGGATGCCTTGACATCAAAAGGCGATGAAGGACGCGGCGTAGCAGCGATATGCTCCGGGGAGGTGCGTAGCAACCGGTGATCCGGAGGTCTCCGAATGGGGAAACCCCGTTGAGGAATCCTCAACGACCTTGGCGCAAGCCAAGGGGCGAACCTGGCGAAGTAAAACATTTCAGTAGCCAGAGGAACAGAAATTCAAGCCCGCGCAAGCGGAACATTCCCTGAGTAACGGCGAGTGAAACGGGATGAGTCTAAACCAGTGTTTATCCGCAAGGGTAAGCTCCTGGGGTTGTAAGGAAGAAACGCTCTATGCGTGTAACGAATGGTCTGTCGCAAGACGGATCATGCGTTATGCGTATGGGTGAAGAAGTTACAAATTCGTTCGTTAGCCGAACCTCTCTGGAAAGAGGGGCCACAGACGGTGATAGCCCGGTAGGCGAAAGCGAGCGAACTTCTTAGTTTCTTTTCTTGAGTACTTCGGGGTCAATTAGCTCCGAAGGAATCCGCGAGTACTATCTCGCAAGACTAAATACTTTTGATGATCGATAGTGAACTAGTACCGTGAGGGAAAGGTGAAAAGCAGGCCGGTGAGGCCGTTGAAATAGAACCTGAAACCATTTGTCTACAAGGAACTGAACCCCGAACGTGGTCCCGCAAGGGAGTACGAGGGGAACAGTGTGCCTATTGAAGAATGAGCCAACGACTTATCTTGTATTGCGCGGCTAAGTTCCTTCGGGAACAGAGCCATAGGGAAACCGAGTCTTCATAGGGCGACGCATTTCTTTTGACCCTTTCCGAACTTGTTCGGAGATGGTCACAAGAATTTGCACGTAGTACAGGATAGACCCGAAGCCGGAAGAGCTTGCCTTGGCCAGGGTGAACGTCGCCGAAAGGCGGCGGGAGGCCCGAACTGGTTGGTTGTTCAAAACCTTCAGATGAGCTGAGGTAAGGAGTGAAAAGCTAATCGATTTCGGTAATAGCTGGTTCTCTCCGAAATAGTTTTAGGACTAGCGTCGTGAAGTAACCCGTGGGGGTAGAGCACTGGATGAGCTGTAAAGGCCGAAAGGCCGACAGCACAATCAAACTCCGAATACCGCGGGCGGTATCACGATAGTCAGACTGCGGGGGCTAAGCTCCGTGGTCGCGAGGGGAAGAGCCCAGATCGTCAACTAAGGTCCCCAAGTGCGTGCTAAGTGTAAAAGGTAGTTTCTTGCCATTGACAGATAGGAGGTTGGCTTAGAGGTAGCCATCCTTTAAAGAGTGTGTAACAACTCACTATTCGATGGCCGGGGGCGCCGAAAATGTACCGGGGCTAAGCACGCCACCGAAGTTACGAATTCATTCGCTTTCGAGCGAATGTCTGGTAGGAGAGCATTCGTATTGCACTGAAGCTCGACCCGCGAGGGCGAGTGGAGCGGTACGAAGAGAGAATGTTGGCATGAGTAACCACAATCCCAATGAGAAATTGGAACCCCGAAAATCCAAGGTTTCCGTGGCACTGGCAATCAACCACGGGTTAGGCGGTCCTAAGGCGATGGCGAAAGCCGTAGTCGATGGGTAGCAGGTTAATATTCCTGCCCGCCGAATGGTGTGCGATGGAGTGACAACGGGTTGTAGATCAGGCGTCTTATTGGTTTGGCGTCCTGAGCGTGAGGAGCTGGTCTTGGCAAATCCGGACCAGTGCTTTTAATAGCACCTCCAAGCGTTACGGCTAGGTACGGTTCTTACCGTGCCAAACTGGTCGAGCACCCGTTCGAGAAAAACTTCTAAGTTTAACCGTCCGGCACCGTACCGGAAACCGACACAGGTGGATAGGGCGAGAAGCCCAAGGGGAACGAGTAAGGCATCCTTAAGGAACTCGGCAAAAAAGCGACCGTACCTTCGGTATAAGGTCTGCTCTCCGCAAGGAGAGCCGCAGCGAAAGTCTCTCTGGCGACTGTTTACCAAAAACACAGCTCCCTGCTAACTGGCAACAGGATGTATAGGGGGTGACACCTGACCGATGCGAGAAGGTCAAGCTTGGGAGTGGTATGGCGCAAGCTGTACTGCCCACTGAGTTAAGCCCTCGTCAATGTCAGCCGTAACTATAACGGTTCTAAGGTAGCGCAATTCCTTTCCGGGTAAGTTCCGGAGCGCACGAAAGGTGTAACGACTGGAGAACTGTCTCAAGGATGTGCTCGGTGAAATTGCGATTCCCGTGAAGACGCGGGATACCTGTAGCGGGACGAAAAGACCCCGGAAGCTTTACTGCAGCTTGGTATTGATTTCAGAATGTTCATGCGTAGCGTAGTGACGAGGATTTGAAGGTTCGATCTCGGTTGAACTGGATCCGACAATGAAACAGTCATCTTGAACGTTTTGACGTCTAACCGGCGGGCGACCTTAAAAAGGAAATCCTGTCGAGACAGTGCTTGGTAGGCAGTTTAAATGGGGCGTTTTCCTCCTAAAGAGTAACGGAGGAGTTTATTAAGGTCAGCTAAGCCCGGATGGAAATCGGGCTGGTCGTGTAAACGCACAAGCTGGCTTGACTGCAAGTCCTACAAGACGAGCAGGCGCGAAAGCGGAAGTTAGTGACCCGACGGCTCTTCATAGAAAGGCCGGAGACACCGGATAAAAGCTACTCCGGGGATAACAGGCTGGTGAAGTCCGAGAGTTCCTATCGACGACTTCGCTCGGCACCTCGATGTCGGCTCGCCCTAGCGCGGGGCTGAAGAAGGTCCCAAGCGTTTGGCTGTTCGCCAATTAAAAGGGCACGTGAGCTGGGTTCAGACCGTCAACAATGAACCATCGAGAGTTAGTTCGTGGAACGTTTAGAGAGCGTTCACATGAACATGATACGGCGGCTTTCTGCCGCAAGGCAGATCGAAAAAATCGACTCATATCGGTGAAGTCCTTATCTATTTCCACAACCTGGATGATGAGGATAATACCGAGGGAAGAACGTAAAATCACTTCGTGATCACGTTCCCCGTAGAGACTAAGTCCTTCGGGACGAGAGTGGTTGCCTTAGGCAACTGCTAATACGTCGATCCCCTTGGTCGCTCGCGAGAGCGTCGAAGGGTGGTGGTATAGTCCAAGCAATGAGTAATCATTGAATAAGTGCGTGAGACAGGTTGGTCTCTATCTGTTACAGGCGTTGATACTTGAGGGGAGTTGGCCCTAGTACGAGAGGACCGGGCTGAACAGACCTCTGGTCTACCGGCTTTGCCACCAGGTGAAGTGCCGGGTAGCTATGTCTGGAAGGGATAAGCGCTGAAAGCATCTAAGCGCGAAGCCTACCCCAAGATGAGGTATCGTCCGCAAGGACATGGCTTGGTTGGAGACTACGACCTTGATAGGTCTCAGGTGTAAGATCCGCAAGGATTTGAGCCGAGAGATACTAAAAAGCCACCGCCAATCATCCCAATGCTGATTTCTTTCTCTGCAGATCCAGTGTGATAACGACGTATCCGCAACTGCGGTGCTTCGTTGTCGGTATTTTATTCGAGTGTGTCCCACCTCTTCCCATTCCGAACAGAGAAGTGAAAGCGCTCGCATCCAATGATACTTGGGGCCTCGGCCCTCGGGAAAGTAGGATATGCCGACAACAAAGCACCGCAGTTTTTGGTTCTGCCTGTTTTCCGAGAATCGTTTATAATCAAGGGGATGAACCGCGTTGCGAAACAGCTTATATACGGGAGCATTTACATCGGCATACTTGTTCTGTTCGGTTTTGGCGTCTACCAGTTATTTCTGAAACCTGCCCCGACCTGTTTCGACCGCATCCAGAATCAGGGCGAGCTGGGCATTGATTGCGGGCCGGTCTGCGGCAACATTTGTTTGCCGCCGGACCTGAAACCCATCGTCGCGACCTCGCTCCAGATCTTCTACCCGGCGCCGGGCCAGGCCGTTATTCTGGCGAAGGTCCAGAACGCTAACCCGACGCTCGCCGTGCGGAGCTTCGATTATTCTTTCGATGTTCTGGGCGATAATGATTCCTCGACGGTTAATTCTTTCAAGGGTTCGTCGTTCCTTTATGCCGGCGAAATAAAATATCTCGCCGAGTTCGTGAGCGATTCGGAATTGCCGCGCGGCAGCCGGTTGAAATTCCGAGTGCTTAATCCCGATTGGGTTACCCCGGAAACTTTCAGAAAACCGGAGCTGAGCTTCCAGGACCGCCGGACCGATGTTTCGTCATCGAGCATTCAAGTGTCCGGCCAGTTGCTCCAAAAAGACACCATCACGCTGCCGACCATCACCGTCCTCGCCGTTTTCCACGGCCAGGATGTTCTGGGTCCCATCATCGGAGTTTCGAAAACGGAGCTGGATGATGTCGCGCCGGGAGAGAACCGGCCATTCGCCATCGTCTATCCGGCGCTTCAAACAATAGATCCGGCGAAGACCGAGATAATCGCATACGCTGAACGGCCCTAGAAACAGAGGCGGTGTTCGTGATATCGTGGACGCGTGACGAGCGTCCTTATACCCATCAGCGTTCTGCTCGCGATCGGGCTCGTGACCATTTCGAGCATTTCCGCGAAGCTCTTCGCTTTCCAGTTGGCCGTTGCCATCGTTGGCTTCGTGGGCGTTTATGTCTTTGGCCGACTCGATTGGCGCGCGCTCTTGAACTATCGTTGGTTCATTTGGAGCGTCTATGGCATTGCCGTGCTGATGCTCCTCATCGCGCTCTTCGCGGCCCCGGTCATTCGGAACACGCGGAGCTGGATCGCTTTCGGCATATTTTCGTTCCAGCCTGTTGAATTGGCGAAGATCGGGCTCATCTTGGTATATGCCAAGTACTTCAGTCGGCGCCATCTCACAGTCGCCCGGTGGCCGAATATCCTAGGTTCTTTCGTGCTTTTTCTTATCCCGGCGCTCATTACCTTGCGGCTCCCGGATTTTGGTTCGACCGTGGTGCTCTTCGGTATCTGGTTCGGTTTTTTGCTTGTCTCCGGTCTGCCGAGAGAGCGCTTGGCAGCGGCGCTCTTGGCCTTTCTTGTCCTCGGCCTTGTTGGTTGGGGGTATTTTCTGAAACCCTATCAGCGCGCCCGCATCGTCGGCCTTTTCTTTCCGGAACAGCACGCTCTGACCGTGAATTACAGCACCATCCAGTCGAAGATCGCAATCGGGTCCGCCGGTCTTTGGGGGAAGGGTTATGGGCAAGGGTCGCAGACGCAGCTCGGTTTCTTGTCCGAGCCGATGAACGACTTCATCTTGGCGGCCGTGGTAGAATCCTGGGGGCTTCTGGGCGGACTCGTGGTCGTCGGAGCATTCCTCGCGCTCATTTTTCGGGTTCTCCAGATCGGCCTCACGGCAGCGCGGAATTTCGAGAAGTTCGTTTGTCTCGGAGCGGCGCTCGTCTTCAGCATCCATTTTCTTTTCAATGCCGGTTCCACGCTCGGCATCTTCCCGGTCGTTGGAGTGCCCTTTCCCTTCCTTTCGTACGGCGGTTCTAATCTCATCGCCAGCTTCTTTCTGATCGCCATCGTCAATGCCATTGCCAAAGATTCGTAATTCGTTCGTCGTAACCCTGGCGGTCGTCATCGCGCTCGGTTGCGGCCTAGCCTATTTTTTCTGGTCACTTGCTCCGCGGGCCGCAGCGGGCGCGGCGCCGGTGGAGTTTGAGATCACCCCGGGCCGAGGTTTCTCGGAGATCGCGAACGACCTGGCTCAGGCCGGCATCATCCGTCAAGCTACAGCTTTCAAGCTTCTGGCCCTACTCTCCGGCGAAGCCGGCGCCCTGAAGGCCGGTCGTTATGAGCTATCACCGTCGGCCTCGGCCAGGAATATCCTTGAGACGCTTGTGGACGGGGCGGTCGCCGAGGTTGAGGTCGTTATTCCGGAAGGTTCCACTGTTTACCAGATCGACGACATCCTGGCTCAGGCCGGCGTTATTAAGTCTGGTGCGCTTGTGTCCTATGTTCTTTCATCCAGCCGCCCGCTCGAAGGTCGTTTATATCCGGACCGATACCGGCTTTTTGTGGGCTCTAAGGTGGAGGATGTTGTGGCTCGCTTGACGGAAAACTTCGACCGCCACATCGGCAGCGTTTTGCCGAATGATCCGGCAAAAGCTCAAAACGTCATTATTCTGGCTTCCATGCTCGAGAAGGAGGTGCCCGATGAGATAGACCGGCGTTTAGTGGCCGGCATTATTCTGAAACGCCTTGACGCCAAGATGCCTCTTCAAGTAGATGCGACCATCTGCTACGGAAAACAGGTCATCGCCCGAGCAGCAGTTAAGTGCGGAAGTCTGAGCCTCGACGACCTGAAGCTGAATTCGCCTTATAATACCTACCGAAATCTCGGCTTGCCCCCGGGACCAATAGGAAATCCGGCCGAGCCGGCCGTCGAAGCCGCCCTTCGGCCGGCCAGTTCTAGATACTGGTACTACCTGAGCGATCCTAAGACCGGGAAGACCATTTTCAGCGAAACCCTTGACGAGCATGCCCAGAATAGGGTTAAATACCTGAAATAACACCGGACACAATCCAAGCTCTATTGGAGTTTGTTTTGTTCGTCTTTTGGCTTGTCCGGCTTTCCGCTCTTTCCCGGAAGGTCCGCGCTTCGGTCATGCCGCATTTCCCAAATCCCATCATCGGCCTGCTTACTATGAGCAAAGTGCCGTTAGGCCGAGGCGCACCTCCAGATGGCCATCGGGTCGACCCGAAGAGAGGCCGTCGTCTGCGATCTATAAACAACCCATATTTTTAACCCCCCAAAAATCTTTATGTCGAACAAAAAGACCTTGCCCGTTAAGAGCTTCGCGAAGTTCAAGGCCTTGATCGGTCAGCCGGACCTGAACGAGATCCAACTGGAGTCATACAAGTGGTTCCTGAAGATCGGACTAAAAGAGCTTCTTGTCGAGGTTTCGCCCATCTATGACCATACGGGTAAAGAGCTCGAGCTTTATTTCGAAGACTATTATTTCGGTGAGCCAAAGTACGACGAAGCGACCACTCGTTATAAAGATGCGACCTACGAGGCGCCGCTCCACATCCGCGTCCGGCTGACCAATAAAAAGACGGGTCGTTCAGAGACCCA
>DATJQA010000038.1:0-9797 GCA_035506115.1 Minisyncoccota bacterium
AGTCCCCGGAGCCAGAAGACATGACCGTTTCCGAAGCCCTCCGCCGCGTCCGGCCGCACATTTTCGCGAACGGCGGCGACCGACCGAAGGACACGCACCCGCCGAAGGAGGTCGAGGTTTGCCGCGAGATCGGCGCTGATATGATCTTTAACGTCGGCTACGGCGGGAAGGTCCAATCGAGCTCCTGGCTTTTGGGCAATTATGTGGCGGCGGTGAGCGGCGTGAAGCCGAGCGCAGAACCGGCGGCGCCCCCGAAAAAACGCAAGAATAAATAAGAATAAAAACCCGCCGGCCGGCGGGTTTTTTATTAGCGAGGCGTGAAGATGAGCGATTTTATCGTTTTCAAAATAATGGCGGCGTCGAAGATGAGCGAACGATTTTTGAGATAATAGAGGTCGTGCTTGATCTTTTCTTCCACGTCCGTCGTGGTCGTGTCCGCCCGATAGTTTATTTGGGCCCAACCGGTGATGCCGGGGGTGATGAGATGTCGAGCATTGTAGAAGCGGACCTCTTGTTCAAGCTTCTTCACGAATTCCGGCCGTTCCGGGCGTGGACCAACGAAAGAGAGGTCGCCGCGCAGGATGTTCCAGAGCTGGGGCAGTTCATCGAGGTGCGTGGCGCGGAGAAAGCGGCCGATGGGCGTCGCCCGTTTATCGCCGAAGGGTGCCCACTGAGCCCCATTCGTTTCGGCCGAGCCGTCCGGCGCCAAGGCCGGCATCGAACGGAATTTGTAGAAAGTGAACTTTCGGCCGTGTTTACCGATCCGCGTCTGTGAATAGATGACGGGGCCGGGCGAACTGAGCTTGACGAGGATGGCGATAAGCAAGAGGAGAGGCGAGAGGATGATGGCGAGAAGAAGCGCGCCGACGATCTCCAGGCCGCGCTTCAGGTCGTCATAGAACTTGCGCTCTCCCAAGGCGTGGTCGATGAACCAAGATTCGGTGATGTCGTGGATGGGAATTTTTCGGAAGACCATCTCGTAGAAGGTCGGTACATCCCTGATCTCAATGCCGAGGCCCATGAGCTCGTAAAGTGTGCGCGTGACGGCGGCGTCGTATTTGAGATGAGCCGGTACGACAATGAGATTTATCTCATGGTCGCGGACAAGTTTCCGGAAATCCGTGTGGGCGGGGTCGTGGAAACCCTCTTTGAGCCAGAGTCGGACGTCATAACCCATCTGGGGGTGGTCTCGGAGCTCGTCGAAAAGTTCTTTGGCGCGCGGGCTGGCGTCGAGCAAGAGAACGCGCGAGAGGCCCTCTCGGAAACTGGCCCGGATGTTGAACGTCCGGCGCCACCAGGCTTCGATGATGGCGAAGACGACGAGGAAGACGAAGAGAGTCCTCTTCGGAGCGATGCCGAGAGTGGTGACCAGATAAAAGATGGCGATCGTGAGAAGGCCGCTGATCGCGATAGCGAGAAAAAGGGTCTTTAGGAAGTCCAGATTGTTGCGAAGCTTGGACAGATCATAAAGACCGGCGATGTAGAGTACCGCAAGCCACAGCGGAAGCATGAGCGTGAAAGGGAGGGCGTGGCTTTCCGAAAATTGTTGAATGAACGTATTTTGATAACGCAGAAAAAGACCGACGAGGAGGGCGGCGTAGTAGGCCGCGATATCGCCGATCACGAGGAGGCTTATCTTGATGGGGGCAGGCAATTTCATGCCGAAGCGGGCTTATCCGGCGGCCGGCGGACGTCTGTCGAGGCCCTGGTGAACGGCCGACCGGTAAAGGAAACCCAGAGATAATTTAAGGTATATCGCCAGGCCATGGCAAGGAGGCCGTCGTGAGCGAGGCGGCGGCCGGAAGAATTGATGGGCAGCTTAAAAGTGAACTTCACTTGACCTTGTTTCAGGGCCCGCCGGCCGACATCGGTATCCTCGCCGTAGAAATCGATGGTCGTATCGAAGCCCCCGGCTTTTTCCCAGGCGTTCCGGCGCAAGACGAAGTTCCCGCCTTGGACCCAGGCGCTTACGTGAAGCGTCCGGAGGATGATGTGTGTCACGAATCCAATGTGGTTGAAGACCGAGACCCAGAACTGCTGGGCGTGGGTCAGGTCGTAGTAGAAGAGGGGTCCGGAGAGGCAGACGAGGCCGGGATTTTTTTCGAACTCGCGGGCGACCGTCCGGAGCCAACCTTTCGGGAGAATATTATCGGAGTCGATGTTCGCGACGAGGTCGCCGGTCGATTCGGCAAAACCGCGGGCGCGCGCCCAGACGATGCCTTTGTGGGGCTCGGCAACGACCCGGACGCCGGGATAGCGCGCCGCCGCGGCGGCCGTGCCGTCCGTCGAGGCATTGTCGACTACCAAGATCTCGATCTCGAGGGGTGCATCCTCGATCTCACGCATTATGGCGTCGAGGCAGGCCGGCAGCTGCCGTTCTTCGTTGTGGGCCGGAATGACGAAACTAAGTTTCATGAAAAAGGCGGCGCGTCGTACCGGATGCGTTCCTCCTACTATTATAACGCTTCTTCCCTGGGGCGGTCGTCTCAGCGGATGACGCGCCACTCCTTGTCGTGCGAACGATTGAGAAGCTTTACTGAGAAATAATTAATGAACCAGTCCCAGAGGACCTTGCCCCAGCCGAGCTCGTGGGCGCGCCGGCCGGTGTGATAGACCTTGAGCGAGGTTTCGAAGCGCGTCCGCCCGATAGAAGCCAGACGCGAGAACATGTCGTTATCCTCGGCGACGGCGAGGTGCTCCCGGTAACCGTGGAGCTTGTTGAAAGCATCGGCCCGGATCATCTGGAACTCGCCGGAGGCGCTGCCGAAGCGGGTGACGTTGTTATTGAACCAATGGTCTAGGTTCACCATCCCAAAGACGATCTTGTCCATAAGCGTGGCCGTTTCCGGAAAGACCCAAAGGTTCGTTGTGAGAGCGACGATTTTCGGATCGGCGGCGAAGCGGGCGAGGGCCGTTTTGAAGAAGGCGTTCGGGTTCGGGATCTGAACATCGGCGTCGATGAAAACGTAGAACTCGCCGTGCGCCGCGGCGGCGCCCTGGTCCTTGTTCCAGGCGATGGTCTTCTTTTCTTTCCGAAGGTCGTGCTCGATGACGGTCGCATAACGGGCGGCGATGGCCTGGGTGCCGTCGGTCGAGGCGCTGTCCGTTACGATGAGCTCGAAGGGAATGTCCGTAAGGCCGTCGCGGATGGCCCGGAGGGTCGATTCAATGACGCTCTTTTCGTTGAGGGTCGGGATGATGATAGATATCATAGGAGGTTTTGGATATCCTTCCGGCGCAAGTAGCGACTGGCGCCGTAGATGAGGGCGAGGAAAATAGCGATGAAGGCGACGAGCGAGACCACGCGCAGGCCCTCGTTGACCGTTACGTATAGATTACCAAAAAAGAAGCCGACGCCCATCAGGAGGGCCGTCCAAATGAGCTGTCCCAGGGCGTTGAAGATGACGTACTTTCGGAAGGGGATGCGGGCCAGGCCGGCCGTCATGAGAACGACAAGGGCGAAGCCGAAGCCCATGGTTATCTTGGAGAGAAAGAGGATCTTGTTCTGGTGGCGATGGAAAGCGTCCTCCGTCTTGTCGATGAGCTCGGGCGTGATGCTGACGTAGTGCCCATAGCGTTCGACGAAGGGGCGGCCGCCGTAGTAGCCGACGCCGTACCAGACGATATCGGCCGCTAGGTCGCCGGTCATGAGAATAAGATAGAGCGGCCAAAAATCGAAAAATCCCAGCCGGAGAAGAAAGCCGCAGATGGTCATAATGAACGGCCCCTCGACGACGGCCAAGGGGAAAATGATGACGTAACGGTAGGTCTGGATGAGACCGAGCAGAGTGGCAAAAGCCAGCGTCATATCCTTCTATAATACCTCATTGGAACTTGGTCGGGGATGGGGATATGGTATCATGGGCCTCGAACCGATATGTTCTCTATATTCGATGCCCACCGGGGTTTTTGGACTAAAGACCGCCGGTGGTCCCTTTACCTCGGGATAATAATGCTCATCGGAGCGCTCCTCGTTCAGATGCAGGCCGGTCGATATTCGGCCGCGAAGGCGATCAGTTCTAGCTTCGTCCACGATATCATCCTCGACAACGTTCCGGTCGTGAACGTCGACTACATCATCGTTCAAGGAGCGGTAGCGATGTTCCTGCTCGCGCTCGTTCTGGGCGCCCTGCGACCGCAGTATCTTCTTTTCGGTCTTAAGGTCACGGCCTTGCTAGTGCTGGTTCGAGCCGGTTTCATCAACCTGACGAACCTTGGTCTTAATCCGAACGAGCTCATCCTCGGCGCCACCGCTTCGGCAAGCTTCCGGCTGTATCGACTAGTGGACTATCCTGGGAACTACTTTTTCTCCGGCCATACTGCGGTGCCATTCCTCTTGGCCTTGGTTTTCTGGCGCGCCCGGTTCTGGAGGATGTTCTTCTTCTTGGCCTCCGCGCTTTTCGGGGCGAGCGTCCTTTTGGCCCATATCCACTATTCTATCGACGTTTTTGCGGCGCCCTTTATCGCCTACGGCATGTTCCGCATCGCGGCCCTTATTTTCCCTGAAGATTATGCCCTGGCGGCCCATCCCCAGGGGTCCGATTGACCCCCGGCCGGGCGGTTGTTACAATTCGGTCCTATGGAAGAAAAAAACAAAACCAAAGAATCGCACGAAGAGGAGGGAGGGAAAGGAGAGAATGGACGGAAGAACGATAATTTTTTGGCGATAAGCATCATGGTTGCCGCGGTGCTCATCTCCGGGTCGCTCATCTACTCGGCCAATCGATCGCCGTCGGTCGCGACCCAGCCGACCGCGCCCAGCGCGGCGCCGACCGCGGCCGCTCCGACCCAGCAGCCGACCGGTGACACCAGTAAGATCTTGGCCATAGGTTCAAGAGATGTCGTCCTCGGCGATCCGAAAGCGCCGGTGACGGTCATCGAGTATGCCGACTACCAGTGTCCTTTTTGCGGCCGATTTTTCACTCAGGTTACTAATCCGCTTCGGGATGATTACATAAAATCCGGAAAAGTTAAGATGGTCTTCCGCGATTTTGCTTTCCTGGGGCCGGAATCAACGGCGGCGGCCGAAGCGGCGGAGTGCGCTAAGGACCAGGGTAAATACTGGCTTTTCCACGACGCCTTATTCAACGCCGAGATCGCCGATGGTCAGGAGAACAGCGGGAATCTGACCCCGACTTTGTTCTTGAAGCTGGCGAAAGATGTGGGAATGGACACGAAGGCCTTCGGAACGTGCGTGGATTCTCATAAGTACGCCGACGAGGTCCAGAAGAGTGCGGCGGATGGCCGAGCTATCGGTGTCCAGGCGACCCCGACCACCTTCGTGGACGGCCAGATGATCTCCGGGGCGATACCCTACTCTCAGTTCAAGTCGGCCATCGATGCCGAATTGGCAAAGGGTAGCTGATCGAGATAAGAGAATATCCTCTCGACGAGAACCGCCGCTCTGGCGGTTCTCGTGCATGTGGAGAACCTTGCTTTGACGTCGCAGGAAGAGCCACGCTAAAATCCAGCCATGTTGCGTTCATGGATAACGCTCGCCATCGGTGTTTGGGTCCTCCTCGCGCCGTGGCTCTTGGGCGTCTCCGGCGTGGCGGTCATCATGTGGAGCAATCTCTTGGCCGGCCTCATCCTTATCCTAATGAACCTCTGGCAGATCTTCGGACAACCGGTATCAGCTGACGGCCCGGGGTCAACGGACGGTAGCGCAGACAAGAACGGAAAGGTCGGAACGAACAATAGTAATCAAAAAGATAAATAGACAGAATGGCGAACGTTAAGATGTACACGACGCCGACGTGCGTCTATTGCAAGATGACCAAAGAGTTCTTCGCCAAGAACAATGTGAAGTTCGACGAGGTCAATGTGGCGGAGGATGAAGCGGCCTTTGAGGAGATGTTCAAGAAATCCCATCAGATGGGCGTGCCGGTCATTGATGTGGACGGCCAGATATTCATCGGTTTCGACAAAAAGGGCCTTTCGCAGGCCTTGAAGATCCAATAGAAAGCCGTGCACGGGCTAGTGGCGTTCGGAACGGGCGAACGAACGCCCATCTCTCTCTGCGGCTTTTTATTTTGTGGTAAGATATCAAGTACCTTTTCAAAAACATGTACGATCTTATCATCGTTGGTGGCGGTCCGGGCGGTGTAGCCGCTGGGGTCTATGCGGCTCGCAAAAAATTGAAAGCGGTCCTTGTGACAGAATCATTCGGCGGCCAATCCATAACGTCGGCCGAGATCCAGAATTGGATAGGCGCGAAATCCATCTCTGGTTTCGATCTGGCGAAGAGCTTGGAGGAGCACGTCCGGGCCCAGGAAGGGCTCGACATCATGGACAGCGAACGGGTCAGCGCGGTTCGGGAATTACCGGATGGCCTTGAGGTCGCTCTCGAGAACGGGAAAAAATTGGAAACGAAATATCTCCTCGTTGTTTCCGGCAGTCGGCGGCGCAAGCTCGGCGTGCCGGGCGAGCACGAGCTTGACGGACGAGGCGTGGCCTACTGCTCGACCTGCGACGCACCGGTCTTTCGGAACCGCACGGTGGCGGTCGTGGGTGGCGGGAACGCCGGTCTTGAAGCGGTCCGCGATCTTTTGCCTTATGCGGCAAAAGTGATCCTCCTTGAATTCGCCGAGACGCTCAAGGGCGATGCCGTCACTCAAGAACAGCTTAGAGCGAACCCGAAGGTCACTTTCATCACTAGAGCAAAGACAGAAGGCATCTTGGGTGAGCGCGAAGTAACCGGTCTAGAATACACCGACCTCAATACGAACGAAAAAAAGACCCTGGAAGTCGGTGGTGTCTTCGTCGAGGTTGGCATCTTGCCGAACTCGGAGTTCGTGAAGGATCTCGTCAAGCTCGACCCGTACGGGTTCATCATCGTGGACCACAAAACACAGCGGACCTCGCATCCGCGCATCTGGGCGGCGGGGGATATCACGGACCAACCCTATCGGCAGAACAACATCGCCGCTGGCGATGCTGCCAAAGCCGTCCTTTGCATTGGCGATATCATGCACGGGCATTCGGAATAGATTTTTTGAAGACCAAACCGGCTTGATATAATGAGGGCATCATTCCGGTGACTCAGCGATTATCAACCAATCTCCGCCGACCAGTAGTTTTTGGCATTCTTATTATTGGTACGCTTGCTGGGCTTTCGGTCTACGCGGCGTATCGGGCAAGCGATGTGGTGGGCCAGTTGGATGATAGCGGTCAGGTCATCTGGACGCGCGGAGGCGTGAATGGCGGTCCGAACGATCATGGACGGAGCGGGTCGGGCGGCGTGACGGTCGATCTGGTGCATCATCGTTTATTTGTGGCGGAGTTTAGTAATGCGCGCATTTTGGTCTATGCCCTGGATGGGAACAATAATCTTATAAGTCACCACGCTCAGAACGTGATCGGTCAGGTCGATTTCGTCACGGTTCGCTCCGGAGTCGGACCAGACCGGTTCTTGGTCGGCGGCAGTGTTTTTCAAGTTAATATGGCCTACGATCCGGTCCACGACCGCTTGTTCGTAGTGGACAGCGGGAACGATCGGGTCCTTGTGTTCGACACGTCGAACATCACGAACGGAATGAGTGCTAGCTATGTTATCGGGCAATCCGATCTTAACAGCGCCGGATCGCACCTTGCTCAAAATGGTTTGGGATGGCCAACGGATGTTACATACGATGCGGTTCACGATCGTCTTTTCGTTACAGATCTGTTGTACAGCCGCATCATGGTTTATGACATGACGAACTTGGGCAACGGAATGAATGCAAGCTACGTTATCGGTCAGCCCAATTTCGGGAGTGCGGGCATAGGAACTAGCTCCAGTACTTTCCAATATGTGTATGGATCAACATATGATGCGGATAACGACCGCCTGTTCGTGAGCGATTTAGGTAATCACCGGGTTCTGGTCTTCAACGTAGCATCGGGAACTATCATGAATGGAATGGGAGCAGAAAACGTCATTGGGCAAAGCACATTCACGGCCTCTGCCGCTTCCATTTCGGCAACAGGATTTGGGGAGGTTTACGGGCTCATCTACGACACCTCGAGCAAGCGCCTTTTCGCTGCCGATCACTTCGGCAATAGGGTGATGATATTTAACGCTGATCCGACGGTACTCACACCATTCGTCACTTCCACCGATGGTCCGAGCGCGATAAATGTTCTCGGGCAGACGGATTTCGTGACTGCGGCAGGCGATACGAGCCAGGTGAAATTATCGGATCCATATACGTTCGCATACGATCCCGGCAACCAGCGGTTGTATGTGTCCGAGCGGGGCAATGAGCGGGTCACGGTTTTCGATGCTTCCACTTCGACGATCGTAAACGGTGAGCCGGCTCAAGATGTCATTGGTCAGCTCGATGACAGTGGTCAGCCAAGTTATATCCAGGGCGGCTCGAACAGTGGCCCGAACCGTATCGGGTTCAATTTGACGAGTGGTTCGGAGGGGGTATTGGTCGACGATGTGGATCACCGTCTCTTCGTGAGCGATGTCACGAACCAACGAGTGCTCGTGTTCGGTCTAGATAATACGAATGCCCTTTTGGACCATCAGGCGGACTTTGTCATTGGTCAGCCGAATTTCAGCAATGGCACATCTGGTCTGGCGGCCGATCGGCTGTATCGACCGAGCGGCATGGTCCTCGATCAAGCCCGTCATTGGCTGTTCTTGTCCGACTACGTGAACAATCGCGTTCTCATCTACGATCTGACCAGTCTCCAGAACGGCCCAGCGGCGATCCACGTGTTGGGTCAAACGGATTTCATATCATCATCAAGTGCTGCTACGGCTGGTCAATTTCGACAACCGCGCGGCCTCGCATACGACCCGGTGAATCAGCGCCTCTTCGTTGCGGACGCGCTCAATAACCGCGTGCTCGTGTTCGACGTGTCGAACGTTGTCGACGGTCAGGCTGCTATCCACGTGCTGGGTCAGGCGAATTTTGTCTCCAGTTCGACGGCGACGACCCAGAACGGCATGAACCTTCCCATCGAGCTTGCTTACGACACGATCACGCGACGCTTGTTCGTGGGGGAGGCCACGAACCGGCGCGTCACGGTTTGGAACGCGGACCCAGCGACCATGACCGACGGTGAGCCAGCGCTCCATGTGCTTGGTCAGCCGAATTTTACGACCGCCGTCCAAACGACAACGGCGAGCGGTCTCATGGAGGCGTTCGGCCTCGCGCTCGTTGGGGCGAACGATGTGCTGTGGGTCGCGGATCGAGCGAATCATCGCCTGGTTTCCTATGATGTATCGCCGGATAATATCGTGGATGGTGAACCGGCGCTGGCGGTCATCGGCCAGCCGGATTTTGTGACGACCGGTGCCAGCACGAGCCAAACAGGCATGAATTTTCCGAGCGCGTTGGGTTATGACAATACGAACGGGCATTTATATGTCGGAGAAACAAAAAACAACCGAGTGCTTATCTTCGCTCTGCCGAAGCTTTCCGGCGCATATCTTTCCGTGGGTGCGCAGGGGTCGGCGTATCAGGAAGCCGTTACCACGTCGAACGTGCAAGGAACGCTATCGTATGCGATCGCGACCGGCACGTTGCCGGACGGGGTAGTCCTAAACACCTCGACCGGTCAGCTCAGCGGGACCCCGAGCAGTACGGGCACGTTCACGTTCACGATCCGAGCCCTGGATAATAACGGTTCGAACGGTACCATGGTCGATTCGCGCGTGTATACCATCACGATTCAGCCGCCGCACGGCGGCGGCGAAAGCTTACCGCCAGCCGCGCCAGGGAGCGTCGTGACCATGGGCCCGAGCAATACATCGAGTGGTCCATCAAGCGGGGGAGTGTCGCCGCTCGCTTCATCGACCGGAA
>DATJQA010000039.1:0-16178 GCA_035506115.1 Minisyncoccota bacterium
AGTCCGCTCTACGCCGAGGAGCTCGGCCTTGATCCGAGGACAACCTATCGGGCCATCTTGGACGACCTGCGACCGCAGGCTCTCCGCCTCGTTGACTACTGGAACCGCGCGGAAAAAACTCCGGGCGCGAACGATTTTTCCGAACTTGATTGGCAGATCCAGGAAGCGGAGACCAGACACTTACCCGTTACTCTTGCCATCGGCTACCGCACGCCGCGCTGGCCGGAATGCCACATCCCCGACTGGGCGAACAAATTACCACCGAAAGATTTCGAGAAGGCTCTGGATGATCATCTCCGGGCCGTCGTCGAACACTACAAGAACTCACCGGCCGTCGTGATGTGGCAGGTCGAGAACGAACCGCTTCTTTCGGTCTTCGGCCAGTGCCCCACGCCGGACGAGGCGCTCTTGAAACGCGAGGTCGCGTTCGTCCGCTCGCTCGATAGTAAGCCGGTTATGGTGACCGACAGCGGCGAGCTCGGCTTCTTCCCGCGCGCCGCCGGTCTTTCTGATGTTTTCGGCACGACCCTTTATCGCTATATCTGGAACAAGACGTTCGGCTTCTTCACGCACATCTTCCCGCCGCCCTTCTACACGCTCCGCGCCTGGCTCACGACCACTTTTTCCTCAACCAAGCATGTCGTCATCGCTGAACTCCAGGCGGAACCCTGGTCCATCGGCGAGCGACCTATCGCCGAAGTGCCGTTCCAAGAACAAACGACCCAGTTCGGCGTGCCAGAACTTAAATACATCGTGGGCTTCGCAAAACGTACCGGCATCGAACAGATATACCTCTGGGGCCCGGAATGGTGGTATTACCGTCTGCGCCACGGCGACCCGAGCTTCTGGAAAGCTGGGCAGATAATCTTTCTGGGGCTTTGAGCTAGGCGTGTTTCTGCCGCTCCAGCTGGCTTATCATTTTTTTGACAGCGGCGACACTCGCATCGTCATAGAGCGTGAGCGCCTGGACCGCTGGGTTCAGTTTTTTAAGAGATTGGAGCTTCTTCTTAAGCTCCGCCGCCGAAATATCGTCACTCCTTGAAAGGAAAACGTACTCCGGCTTTTCCAAAAGTTCCGCCCGATAGGCGCCGAGCTCTTCTCGGACCGTTCGATAATCGGCCACCGGATCGGCTGAATCCGCCGAAACAAGATGGAAAAGAATGCGCGTCCGTTCGATGTGGCGGAGAAATTTTATACCCAAACCCTTGCCGCCCGAGGCGCCCTCAATAAGACCGGGGATGTCGGCGATGATGAACTCGTCGAAAACTCCGAGGTTCGGCTCGAGGGTCGTGAAAGCATAATTCGCCACTTTCGCCTTGGCGTTCGTAAGCTCGTTCAATAAGCTCGACTTCCCGACATTCGGCAAACCGACGAGACCGATGTCTGCGATAAGCTTGAGTTCGAGCCGGAGCAAGCGCTCCTCGCCCGGCTTTCCCTCTTCGAACTGCTTCGGGCTTGTGTTCGTCGAAGAGCGGAAGTGGAAATTGCCTCGGCCGCCCACGCCGCCCTGAGCAACGAGGAGCCGCTCGCCTATTTTGGTCACCTCCCTATCCGGCGCGCCATCCAGGTCGTGGACGACTGTGCCGACCGGCACTTTGAGAACCAGGTTGGCGCCGCGCTTGCCGTCCACGAATTGGCCTCGGCCGTCTTGGCCGCTCTCGGCCGCCAGCTTTTTCGTGTGCCGGAACTGCCGCAGGGCGCCAATATCTATGACACCTTCGAGATAGATGCTGCCGCCGTCCCCACCCGACCCGCCGGCCGGTCCCAGCATCATTTTCGTCTTATTGAAGGCCACGGCCCCTTTGCCCCCGTTCCCGGCCGCGACCTCTATTGTGACATCGTCGATAAGCATGTGATTACCGCCATTGTACCCCATTGACACGCCCTGGCGAAAGCCTAAAATATCATCAGCCCCTCAAAAATGGATAGCCTGCAGATGTTACAACCGAAGGTGGTCATGTACCTGCAGTTACACGTACGAGAGTTTAAATAAGCTCGGCGGATACTCAGGCCGAAGCCATATTCAAGATGAGATGAGGATAAGCAATCGATAGATTGAGGATACACAGAGCAATGTTGGCCTAGGTGGTGGCACGAAGCGCGCAGCGACTTATGGACTACGCAGTGATATCCCTTTTGGGGGGCTTTTTAGTCTTTCAAGAAGTATACTTAAAGAGATGCTTGAAACCATTCTCTTAGTTCTTATCCTTCTCGTCCTCGCCGGCGGGCTTTATTCCTTATATACAAAACTCCGGCAGTCGACCGAAAAACCGGCGGACCAATCACTCCTCTTGCTGCAGCAACGCTTAGAAGAGATGAACCGCACACTTGATGCGAAGCTCGGCGAGGCGAACAAATCCAGCACGGACTCGATGCGCGCCCAGTTCGCTGAATCGCAGCGCCTCGTGAACCAATTCTTAGGCGAGCTCGGCAAGATGACCGAGAAGGTCACGCGCGTCGAAGAGACGGGGAAACAAATGGTGACCTTCGCTGACCAGCTCCAAAATCTCCAGGACATTCTCAAAAATCCGAAGCAGCGCGGCATCTTGGGCGAGTACTACCTTGAAACGGTCCTGAAGAACGTCCTCCCGCCGGGCAGCTACCAGATGCAATACCCGTTCAAGGACGGCACGATCGTGGACGCCGTTGTCTTCGTGAAGGACCGCATCATTCCCATCGACTCCAAATTCTCACTCGAGAACTACAACAAACTGGCCGAAGAGAAGGACCCGACGGAGCGTGAGCGGCTGGAGAAAGCCTTTAAGCAGGACCTCAAGAACCGCATTGACGAGACGGCCAAGTACGTGAAACCCAGCGAAGGCACGATGGAGTTCGCCTTCATGTTCATCCCGCACGAGGCCATCTACTACGACCTCCTGGTCGCCCAGGTCGGCGCCGTCAAAGTGAATACGCGCGACCTCATCGAATATGCCTTCAAGGAAAAACACGTCATCATCGTCTCTCCCACATCGTTCCTCGCCTACCTCCAGACGGTTCTCCACGGTTTGAATGCCCTAAAGATAGAGGAGTCGGCGAAAGAAATCCGGAAGAATGTTGAAGCGCTCGGCAAGCACCTCATGAGCTATGACGAATATATGCGGAAGCTCGGGGCGCATCTCGGCACGACGGTCAACATGTACAATGCCGCCTCTAAAGAGTTCAAGAAAGTGGACAAGGACGTCGTCCGCATCACCGGCGGCGAGTCGACCATCGAAACGCTCTCGCTCGAAGGTCCGGCCCAAGAAGAATAGCCGAAACTAAAAACCCCGCCGGCCGGCGGGGTTTTTAATTCGATTACCTCTTCTTTCTCCTAAGGAATGTCGGAATGTCCCAGACGTCGTCGCCTTCCGGCTTCTTCTTCTTTTCCTCTTTCGGTTCCGGCTCAACAATGGGCGGCTTCTTGGCAAAGAGGAGCTCTTCGTTGTTCGGATTTCCTCCAAGGCGCGCCTCTTCCACCGGCCGGGGCTTCACATCGTCCCGGAACATCACGCCGCCCCGCGCCTCGCCCGGGAAGCTGCTCTTCTGCTGGAAATTTCCGCCGAAGAGCGAACCAGCCGCCGTACTGTTGAAGCCGGTCGCGATGACCGTGATCTTTATCTGATTGGGCTTTAAGCGCCGGTCGTAATAAGCGCCGAAGATGATGCGGGCGCCGGGATCGACGGTCTGAGCGACGATCTTGGCCGCATCGTTTATCTCCTGCATCTTCATATCGCGGCCGCCCGAGATGCCGAGGAGGACGCCGTGGGCGCCTTCAGGGCTCACGTCGAGGAGTGGCGAGTTCAGAGCCTTATTGACCGCCTGGATGGCTCGGTCTGGGCCGGAAGCGATGCCGATGCCGACGATGGCTGCGCCGGCCGCGTCCTGAATGACCGAACGGACGTCGGCGAAATCCACGTTCACGATACCCGGCGTTACGATAAGCTCCACGATGCCGGCGAGCGAGCTCTTCAGGACGTCGTCGATAGCCTCGAAGGCCTTCATGATGGGTGTATCCTGGCTGATGATAGTGAAGATGCGGTCGTTCGGCACAACAACGAGCGCGTCCACCTTGTCGCGCAATTTAACGAGAGCTTCTTCGGCGATGCGCTGTCGCTGAGAACCTTCGAAAGCGAAGGGTTTTGTGACGAAAGCGAGCGTCAAGGCGCCGGTCTGGCGCGCCGCTTCCGCAACAACAGGCGTCGTGCCCGAGCCGGTCCCGCCACCCAAGCCGGCGGCGAGAAAGATGAGGTCCGCGCCCTTGAGGGCTTCGGCGATCTCCGAGCGGTTTTCTTCCGCTGCCTGACGGCCGATGTCCGGGTTCATACCGGTCCCCAGACCCTTGGTCAGATTCTTCCCGATGTAAACTTTTTTCCGAACGTCGCAATGATCGAGGTCCTGGTGGTCCGTGTTGATAGCAATGAACTCCACGCCGCGCATGAAATCCCGGCTGATACGCGAGACCGCATTCCCGCCCCCGCCGCCGATGCCGACCACCTTGATGTTCAACATCGGGATGCTTGAGCTTTTATTTTCCCGTTTCATGGTCGGGGCGGTTCTTTTTCTTTTTGTCATTACGGCCAGAAATATTTAAGAGGATTCTTCCATGAACCTTTATCGCCTTCTCTGAACCAGCCTTCCTTATCAGCGCCGCAGAGCACAAGGCCAAGGGCGGTCACGAAGCCCGGATCTTCGAAAGCATCGGCCTCGTGGCCAGCGGACCACTCGTCACCGAGCGGCAGGCCGATCTGGGCGGATAATTTCAATTCTTGGCGAGCCAGGTCGGTAAGACCAGGCATCTTGGAGCCTCCGCCTACCAGAATGGCCCCACCCGGTAGCTGGCCGTTCTTGCCCAGAAGTTTGAGCTCATCATAAACAAGGCCAAATATTTCCGCAAGGCGCGCCTCGATGGTCTCGGCGACAAGGCGACGGGAGACGGCGTTCTTCATTTCCGACGAGTATTTGCTTAACTCCACGACCTCCCGCGCGCTCACCTCGCCGGCCACAGCGTAACCGGCCTCAAGCTTCAAACGCTCAGCGGCTTCGGTCGGGATCTTAAGCCGGAGAGCCACGTCATTAGTCACGTGTCCGGCGCCAACCGGGAAGACGGCGAGATCCACTAACTTATTATCTTCATATATGGAAACACCGGTGGTGCCAGCTCCGATATCAATGACCACGACACCGAGATCCTTCTGGGCGCGAGCGAGGATAGCGCGGGCGGCGGCCACGGGGTTCAGAACCAAGCCAGCCATCTTTCCGCCGGCCAGTTCCACAACGCGGATGACGCTCTTTACGTGCGGCGCGAAAGCATCCACGACGAGCGTGTTGAGTTCAAGGCGGTTGCCCGAAAGACCCAGCGGATCCTGGATATCGCCGACGCCATCAACGATATACTCGCGCGGGATATTGTGAACGATCATCCGATTCATCGCGAGGTTCACCGCTTCGCTCGCCTTGCGCGCCCGGTCGATGTCGTGCTCGTAGATCTCGCTGTCGGCCCGAGAAACCGCGACGATGCCGCGCGAGACCTGGGTCTTTATCTGCCACGTCCCGACATTCGTATAAATAGAACGAAGCGCCGTCCGCGAGACCTGAGCGACATCGTTCAGAATCTTGTTCACCGTCGAGGTCGCTTCTGCAAGATCGATAATGACGCCTTTTTTCAGACCGCCGGCGGGCCGCTCGAAAAGTGCGCGTACGGCCGGGCGGCCGCGTTCGTTCTCCGCCACCACAGCCTTGACCGTAGCGGTGCCGATATCTAAACCAACAAGATACTTATGTCCGCCAAACATCGTTGACTAAATAAAAAAGCCGACTGGGCGGCCTGGGAGCGCTCGTCCTGAGCAAACTTACCGTCGACGGACAGGCCGAACGGTCTTCTGCCACTCCTTGAGCAAGCGCTCTTCGAGCCGTTCCATCCTTATCGTATCACGTTTCCGGTCGTGCCGATAGCCTAAAAGATGCAGAACGCCGTGGACAAGCATCTGGAGACCCTCGGCGCGTCGGCTCGGACGAACGTAGGCCCGGTTCAGGCATATTTCCCCAAGATGACCTGGCCGGTCCGGATGCGGGAAGCGCGCTGGCTCCGGAAAGGAAAGCACGTTGACGAAGGCGGCATCCTTTTTAAGGTAATGCTTCTTCAGGCGCCGCAGGTCGGCGTTCGGCAAGAAACGAACATCCACTGTCGGCCGAGGGCGGCGAGACGGTCGAAGGCGCTTCAAAATAAGAGCGGCCGCGGCTTCGAAGAAGCGGCGGCTTTCGGCTGGGATCGAACGCTCGGCCATTACGAAAGGCTCTGACGGACCAATTCGCTCACCATCTTCCCGTCCGCGCGGCCGTGCGTCTCCGCCATGACCGCCTTCATAACGGCCGAGAACTCCGTCGCCCCGCCTTTTTGGGCTTTTTTAACGAGCATCTTTATCTCTTCCGCCGTGAGCATTTTCGGCAGGTAGGTCTCGATGAGCGCGAGCTCCGTTTGTTCTTTCTTGGCCAGATCGGCGCGGTCGCCTTTTGTGTACAGTTCGATGGCCTCACGGCGCTTTTTCGCTTCCTTCTGAAGAACTTGCGTCATCTCTTCCTCGGTGAGCGGTTCCGAAGAACCGGTGCCGCGTTTCTCAATGGCCCGATTCTGAAAAGCGGCCGTCAAAAGACGCAGTGTCCCAACGCGCTCAGCAGCCGCCGCTTTCTGGGCGGATTTTGTGTCCTCAAGGATACGCTCGGCGAGCGTCATCGGTAGTGTTCGTATTAAAGCAAGCCTAATTTCTTAAGGCGGGCGGTTTCGGCTTTCTTGGCGCTCCGGTGCTGGGCAGCCAAACGCACCTTCCGGCGATTGGCCGGCCGGGCGCGAAAGCGGCGCTTCCGTACTTCTTTCATGATACCGCTTTGACGCATCTTCTTGGAAAAACGGAAGAGCAAAGCGCTCCCCGATTCCCCTTCTTTTTTCTTGACCTCTATCATGTTTTGTTTATTTGATTGCTATCCGCTCTGCTATTTCCGCCAAGGATTCTTTAGGCGGATGATTGACGACCGAATGGATGGACCCGCCGCCATCTCCGGAAAAACGAGGCATAACGTGGATGTGGAGATGCGGGATCGTCTGACCGCTTACGATACCCTGGTTGATGCCGATGGTCAAGCCGTCTGCCCTCAGGACCTCGGCGAGGTGGCTTGATACTCGACGCAAGGTTTCGAAGAGCGGCGCCACCTCGCCCTCCGGCAAACCGTCAAGAGTTTCGCTGTGGGTCTTGGAAATTATGACGGTATGGCCTTTGGCGCGCGGCATCACATCCAAAAAAGCCATGGTCTTCGGGTCTTCGTAGATAACATTGGCCGGAAGTTCTTTCCGGATTATCTTGCAGAACAGGCAATCGTCTTTGTTGGTCATGGGTCCCAAGATCAGCTGCGCGACCGCTTTTTTATCTCCTCTATCAGTTTAGAGAGCGGCACGCTTTCTTGCAAGCTCGACTTCAAGTTGCGGACAATGATGCTCTCTTCGAATATCTCCTTCTGGCCGAAGATGAGCGCCAGTTCGATGCCGTCCTTGTCGGCCTGTTTCAGCTGGGCCTTCAAAGAATCTCGGCCGAGCGCCTCGGCGACGGAGATGCCGGCCGCCCGGAGCTCTTCTATGATGCGCACGGATTTTTTCTTGGCCAGTTCGCCGACGTGGATCATGAAAACCTTCTTCGGCGATCGGGCCGGCGGGGCGATCTGCTGGGCCTTCAAGACCGGGATAAGCCGCTCATAGCTCACGGCGCCGCCGACCGCCGGCGTGAGCCGTCCGCCCAAAAGCTCCATCAAGTAATCGTACCGGCCGCCGCCCGGCAAGGCACCAACCTCGCTCCCCGGTCCGTCAACATAGAACTCGAAAACGGTCCGGCTGTAGTAGTCCAAGCCGCGCACAAGCTGGTTGTCGATACCATAAGGGATCTGGAGCTCTTCAAGATATTCAAGCACGCCCTGAAGGTGGTGATTGCAGGTCACGCAGAGCTTATCCAAGAAATTCGGGGCTTTGCTTTTCGCTTCCTGGCACTCCGGTTTCTTACAATCCAAGAGGCGCAGAGGGTTCGTCTTGAGACGCCCCTGACAATCCTTGCAGATCTTCTTCTCGAACGGCCGGTAAGCGTTCTGGAGCTGGCGCTTGTAGAGCGGCCGACAGACCCGACAGCCGATGGAGTTGATCTTCAAATTGACGTTCTTTATCTTCAGCTCCTCCAAGAGACGCTGGAAAACGATGATGATCTGAGCGTCATAAATGGGATCGTTCGTCCCGCCGATGACCTCGAAGCCGATCTGCGTGAACTGGCGCAATCGGCCGGCCTGCGGATTCTCGTGGCGGAACATCGGACCTTCGTACCACAGCTTCTGCGGTTGCGGACCCCGGCTCAGATGATTCTGCAAATACGCTCGGGCGACCGGCGCTGTACCCTCCGGCCGAAGAGCGAGGACATCACCGCCCTTCGTTTTCAGGATGTACATTTCCTTGTCGATGATGTCGGTCTCTTCGCCGATGCCCTTTCGAAAGAGCGTGGCGTATTCCAAAATAGGCGTGTCGATGCGGCCGAAGTTGTAGAAATCCGCTAACTCGCGCGCCGCGCGGCCGATGTGTTCCCACCAGATCTGGTCGCCGGGAAGGACGTCGTGCATGCCCCGGGGCGTCTGGAAGAACTTACCACCGTCCTTATCTTTTTCCGATTTTTCTTTGATAGCCATGACTAGTATTGGGGCGCGGCGAAAACAGTAAAGCCCTGGACCGGCCAGAGGCGCAACCGGACAAGGCCGATTATTTCATCCGAACGCAAGATGCCCCAATCGCGAGAATCGAAGCTCTGGTTCCGGTTGTCGCCCAAGACAAGATACTCTCCGGGGCCAAGCTTAAAGTCATCCTGGCCGTTGGGACGGGCCAAGGTCGGCGTCGAGGGCGGTATGTACTTTTCCGACAAGGTCAGACCCTCCGGATACTTATCGTTATAGATAACAACGTGACCGTCCTTGATAACGACCCGGTCCCCAGGCACACCGATGACGCGTTTGATAAAGTAGGTGCTTTGGGTCTCGTCCTTAGGATACTTAAAAACGACCACTTCGCCCCGGTGAGCCCCCCGGAAGTAGTAGCTCAATTCGTCGACCAAAAGATAATCGCCGTTCGAGAAGCTCGGAACCATTGAGCTCCCGGAGACCAGAAACGGTTGGACCAAGAAGGTTCTAATAAGAAAAACCGCCCCGATAGCCACCAGGGCGACCTCAAGCACCTCGAAAAAGGACATTAAGAATTGTCGCATGGTAACCCCCATTCTATAATGGAGAGGATATTATTTCAAACTCTCCCTACCTTCCGCTCATGCCTACCCCACTCCCGCCTGGTATCAAGCTCGTCGTCGGCCTAGGAAATCCAGGCCTCGAATACGACCATACTTACCATAACGCTGGCCAGCTTGCTCTGGAATGGCTCGCAGGCGAAGCTTCCTGGAAAAACCGGCCGACTTTCGAATACGCTCGAATGAAAGGCATGATTCTCGTTCGGCCCAAGACCTTTATGAACGACTCCGGGAACGCCGTGACGGCCGCCCTCTCGTATTTCAAGATCCAACCGGTCGATCTTCTTGTTATCCACGACGAAAGCGATCTGCCGCTCGGAACAGCCAAGCTCGTCTTCGGTCGAGGCGCCGCCGGCCACCGCGGCGTGTCTTCCATCATCGCGGCTCTCGGAACAAAGGATTTCTGGCGCTTACGACTGGGCATAAGAATCCGCCGAGGGAAAGCCGGTGGTTTTGTCCTTAAGAAAATGACTGCGCCGGAGCGAGAGATCCTTTACGGCGCCTTGGGCGCATCCATCGAGAAAGTCACCAAAAAACTAACGCCGTCCTGATTCTGCTGAATGCTCGGGAACGGAATGTCGACTCCATGGAAACGCGGATCGGCATCGAGAGCCTGGTTGAGCTTCTGAATATCGTCGGTCGACTTCGCCTGAGCCATCACCTTGATCCCCGCCTGATAGCCCTGGAAGACGACCCTTTGGACGGTCGCGTTATGGGCGGCCAGCATCTCTTCAATGGTCTCCAAGAGAGCAGACTCGTTGGGCGCATTTTGGCGCGTCGTCTTGATGAAACCGACCATCTGATTGAAGGCGTCGACGCGCGCCTGGAGCGTACCAAGCTGAGCGGCTTCCGGGGTCAAGGCTGCCGCGTCGTTTATCTTTTTATCAAGCGAGCGCGTGGTCCAAGAAAGGAACGTATCCGCTCCTACGAAAGCCAAGATCAAGATAACGAGCGAAACCGGCACGACGACGCGCCAGAATTCCAAGAAACTTATCATCTGATGATGGCGAAATTCTTCTTGAGCGCTTACGCCGAGCAGGCTGATGTCCTTGTCGTCCCGGCGCGGGATAAGGCCGCGCAGACCGCTTCCAAGAGCGACGAACCAATCTGGTCCAACGTCGGGCGAAAGAGATAAGGTGAGCGGCTGGATAACAAGCGGGAAGTTCTGGGTCACGACCCGAATGACCTCGTCCTGAAGACCGCTGGCGGCTACCAGGATCTCCATCACCGGATCAGACCAGTGGGAGTTGTAGAAATTCAAGACCTGGTGAAGGTTTCGAGTGACGATATTCTCGAACGCCTCTTGAGAGATCTGGCGTTCCGGCCCCTGGAAATCCTGCCAAGGATTGAAATACTGGAAATAAAGCTGGCCCTGACGCAAAACAAGGAATTCCAAGCCGTTCGAGTCCAGGTTGAGAACGATGTAGGAGCGCGTTGGGTCGAACCCGGCGGCCAGCTGTCGAACGGCGCGCGCTAAAGAAAGAGCTCGGGACTCCAGTGAGTAGACCACGAAGCCGGCCTCCTTCAGGGCGCGCTTCATGTCGTCGGCAATGGTCCGATTGATGAAGGCCGAGAGGATCTCCAATCGCACCGAACGCTGATCTTGACCGACCATCTGCCAACCAGAATAAGTTTGCGCGGCTTCGCCGGGCGAGACCATCTGGATGTTAAGCTGAATGGCTTTCTCCAAATTCTCGCCCTCGATCATCGGCAAACTGAAGACCTGGCTATAGATATTGATGGAGCTCAAAGAAACGACGACGTTCACCAAGCTTCTCTTGTCCTGAGGACCGACGATCTGAGCCCGGAGCGCGCCCAGGGCTTCGACGAACTGCTTGTAGTCCTTGACCTTGCCGTCCTCGATGATGCCCGGCGGGAGGCGCAGGCTGGCGAACTGCCAAACGCCGTCCGCCCGGACAGCGTACCGCAGGACCGTATCGCCGATCTCCAGGCCCGCAATGATAGAACGGACCCGAAGAAAAGCAAGCAATCGAGCGAGTATTTTCTTAAGAGTTTCGGTGTTCATTGTAGTTGCCACCTGAGGAGCGTTACTTCGCCCGTACTGGTCGAAACGGTCGCCACGGCCAGGACCTGACGAGTGTTGTTATTGACCGTAGCGCTAGAGGTGATGGTCACCTGCCCCGCCACCGGCGAGTCCTGAGTGGCGCTCACCAAGGCGGTATAGTTGTCTATGCTGACCGACAGCGAGGCAACCGCGTAACTTCTGTTCCGGGCAAGCTTAAGGAGGGTGTCGTTCAGTCCGCCCATAGCTACCGCTTCGGCCCGATTCGCCGCCTGGGCGCCGAAAGTAGCGTTCAAAAAACTCAGAGCGAAGAACGCGATCGTCAAAGAAGCAAAGACCACGATGCCGCCGATGATGAAGATCGTGGAAAGGGCGGCCTGACCAGTCGTCGATGACCTGCGATAGGCGCGGTAGCCGGTGAAAAATAGCATTGTGATCCGCTGCTCTTCGTATTATACCACCGGAGAGGAACCTCCGAGACCGACCTTAGGGGCTCCAGATGATAACAATGTCATCAACGCGTGGCGTCAGAGTTTGATCTTTGCTGGAAACAAGGGTCACCCGATAACGAAAGTAGCGGTAGTTATTGAACAGATTGTAGTCCACCGCGATAGAAGCATCCGGGTTGCCAGTGAAATAGGAAGTGGTCAATCCATTGGGGCCGACGAAATTGGTGGTCCAGGCGCCGCTCGTCGTATTGCCGACGGCGAATTGGAATTCGACCTTAACGTTGGGATCGACCGGCAGATTACCGTGCCACATAACGGCATCTATCTTGCTCCCGCTCGCGGTCTGGGTGTCGAAGGTCGTCGAATCCAGAGTGCTGGTCGTCGAGGTCGCCGTCCAGGATGTTGCCACTTTGTAGGTCGAGGTCGAACAGATCCCCTGATCGGCACAATTGAAACTTATCCAACCTATCACGTCGTTCCAGGCGTAATTATTGAAATTTCCATTACTATCGATATAGACCTCGTACGAGACAGTGCCCGGACAGTTGCTCGTGCTCTGGCCGCCGCAAAAACTTATCCAGCCATAAGTATCGTTCCAGGCCCACCCGCTCAAGAATCCATTGCCGTCATTAATGACCTGGTAAGAACTCGTAGAACAAAGGCCGTGGGTCGCGCAGTCCAACGAAATGGTGCCGGCCGAAGAACTGGCGTCACCAACCATCTGAGGCGAGGAGACCCAGATGTTCGTCGTGCCGGTATTATAAAAATCTATCCATCCGACCATGTCGTTCCAGGCCCAGTGGTCGGTCGAGGTCGTGCTGATGTTCGTCGCCCCGTGTACCCGGCCGGCGGGATAGAAAACGAGCGCGATGGCGCAAAGGACCAAGAGGCCGCTTCCCAACCAAACGACGTCCTTTCTGAGGGTAATTCTCATATTCCTAATATCCTGATGGAGCCGGTCGTCGTCGAGTAGTCCATATTGGACGAGGTCGAGAACATATTGTTCGTCGTCGAGACCGGGCCATCCTGGCCGGGGCCGCCCGACCAATCCGTTTGCCAAAAGATGCGCGTCCGGGAGCGCGCCAGATAGGTCGAAATGGAAGAGGTCGGGCCGCTCGTCCAACCGTAAATGACCGTTAATTTCTTCGTCGAAGGATCGGGCGTCCCGACCCCGGCCGTAATATTACCACCACCGTCCCGGTTCACATCGCTCAGATAGAAATACCGGCTGTAGGTCGTCGTTCCGACGGTCGTCGTCTGCGTTCCCGCCGCGACCGAGAACGGCGAGCTGGCCGTGTTCAAATAGAACTTGTTCGCCGAACTTGTCGCCAAGGTCCCGATGGACGGCCAGTTGGCATCCGCCACGATCCGAACGTTCTCCAAGAGCTCGCGGCCGAGAGATGAAGCGACCTGCGACCGAACCGAGGTCGAGTTAACCCTCAAGGACGGCATGATGCCGCTCACGGCGGCGATGATCATCAGAACGCCAAGCGCCACGGCAATGAGAATCTCAATAAGAGATTGGCCGCCCTGATCAATGGTAAGTCGCTGAAAAAGGAGAGGGGGTCTCATTTTCTGCCTCTTCCAATTATACCCTATGCTTCCCAGTGGACCGAACTGGTTCGGCCGGTATCAATAGAAAACGACGCCCGAGGAAGCAACAGCAATGGTCGAGGAAACGCCTGTCAGGCGGGTCGAAACAAGGACAATGGAACTGGAGGCGGAGGCCGAGCCGGTTATTTGGGCGAAGCTTATCTCTCGAACGGCACCGAGGGCCAAGCTAGAACTAAGATATTGGACGCCCGAGGGAAGGGGGTATTGTCCCATTTTGGTGGAAGTGCTGTAGCTTCCGTAGAACAAAACGAAGAAAGGAGTGGTCGAGGTGATGTTCTCGAAATGCACGCCCCAGGTCGTGCTCGAACTCTGGGACATCGCCCGCGCTTGAGCTTCGTGCAGAAGAGTCGCTACCTCGTTCACCGTTCCATCGAACGTTCGCCTGTCCCGATTCTGGCTCGGGCTCAAGAAAAGAACGGCCGCAAATATGATTATCATGGCCAGCACGATAGCCAGCTCTATGAAAGTTGTTCCGGCGCGGCGGCGGGACATTAAAAGTTCGTTGTCAATTGATAGATCGGCACGATAATAGCCAACGCGATGATACCGACGAGGAGCCCCATGACCATAAGGAGGAGCGGCTCCAGGACGGCAACCAAGGCCCGGATCTTCGAATCCACGCTCGAGGAGTAGAAATCGGCCAACGTCTTCAGAACCTCATCAAGATGACCGGCTTTTTCCGAAATAGCCACTAGGTTCGTGACCACGCGCGGAAAGACCGTTTCACGCCGGAACGCCTCGCCAATGGTCAGACCCTTGGAGAGACCCTCGTCCGCGATACGCAATAAGCTAAGACGCATTTCTTCAGAGCCAACAACATCTGCCGCAATCTTCGTCGTTTGGATAATAGGCAGGCCGGCTTTAAGAAGGGCGCTGAAAGTGGCCGCAAAGCGCTGGATGGCCAGTTCCCGATAAACAGATCTGATGAGCGGAGTGTTCGCGAGAGCCCGGTCGCGCAAGCGCCGACCGACGCTGTTCACCCAGAAGAAGTAAGTGCCCGGCCCGATGATGAACGCGAGCATCAAGAAGAACGCGAACATGTGATCGTTCACAAAAAGACCGAGGCCGAAAACGATCCGGGAAAAGAGGGGCGGCGTGATACCGCTATCGGCGAAGACCTTCGCTATTCTCGGAATGGCGAAAACGATCAAAAAGAGCGAGATGCCCAGAGAAGCAGCCAAGAGGATGACCGGATAGATAAAGGCGGAACGAACCCGGTTGGTCAGCTCCATTTCCGACTGCAGAGAGTTACTGAGGTCCTCAAAGGTCTGCTGGAGATTACCGGAAGCTTCGGCAGCCCTGACCAGGCTCACGAAGACCGGCGAAAAGACCTTAGGATGACGGGCGAAGGCCTCATAGAACTGCCGGCCCCGGCTCAAGTTGTCCCGAACCTCCAAAAGCAGGCTCCGCATGGCCGGCTTGTCGAAATCAGCGATCAGGATGTTTATGGCAGAGAGAAGATCGGTACCGACCCGAAGCATGAGCGCCAGGTACTTCGTCAAAAATACCTTATCGCTCGTCTTGATGCTGCTACTGAAGAATAACAAGCGGCTGGCTCCGCCCTCCTGGATCGGCTTGACGGATATCGGCCGAAGCTCTTTGCCGGCCAAATACTGAAGGACCTGATTGAGGTCCTCGGCGTCGTAATTCGCCTCGGCTATCTTATTGCTATTGTCGGCCGCAACGTAGTGATAAAGCATTGATTTTTATTCCTTAATGACACGCATGACCTCATCGACGGTCGTGATGCCCAGCTGGACCTTTTGGAGACCATCTTCGAACATGGTCTGGGAGCCGGCTTTTCGCACCTCCGCGATCAAGGCCTGGAGCGTGAAGCTCGGATCAACCAAGAGGCGCCGGATGGAATCGGTCACCTGAACGACCTCGTAGATACCCAAGCGACCCCGGTAGCCGCTTCCGTTGCAGCTGGCACAACCCTTCCCCCGATAGATCATCGTCGGAATAAGAGCTTCGGGCGACGGCACCTCCATCTGAACAAGCTGCTCCCGCAAAGAAGCCTGAAGCGCCTGATCGGGCTTGTCCGAATATATACAGGTGCGGCAGATACGCCGCACCAGACGCTGAGCGATGACAAGGTTCAAGGTCGAAGCCACCAAGAAGGGCTGGATCTGAAGATCAAAGAGGCGCGGAATGGCCGTGGGAGCATCGTTCGTGTGAAGCGACGAAAGGAGCAAGTGGCCGGTCAGAGCCGCTTGAACGGCAATGTTCGCCGTCTCAACATCGCGCACCTCCCCGACCAGAACGATGTTCGGGTCCTGCCGCAGGAGCGCCCGGAGACCACTCGCGAACGTGATGCCGGATTGCGGATTTATCTGCGACTGGTTGACGTAGCGCATATTGTATTCGATCGGGTCCTCGATGGAAACGATGTTCACGTTCGGCTTGTTCAGCATATTGAGGAGCGCGTACAGGGTCGTGGTCTTGCCGCAACCGGTCGGGCCGCAGACCAGGATCATGCCGAAGGTCTTTCTGAGACCATCATCGACGATCGCCGCGGTCCCGGGCAGCATGCCGAGCTCTTCCAGGGACATCGGCTTCTGGGCAGATTCGAGCAATCGCATTTCCGCCTTTTCGCCGTAGAAGGTCGGCATGATGGAAACGCGGACATCGACGATCTGATTGACCATGGTATAGCGAAATCGGCCGTCCTGGGGACGATAGTGCTCGTCTATCTTCAGACCGGACAATATCTTGATGCGAGCGACCAAAGCGTTGTGCACGACCTTCGGGATACGCATTATTTCGTAAAGGATGCCGTCGATGCGGAACCGGATGAGG
>DATJQA010000040.1:0-6268 GCA_035506115.1 Minisyncoccota bacterium
ATCCCCACAATGTCCCTGACATGTTTCCTGATGATAATAATCAGCTTGAGCTTGTTCAAAGTGCACCACCGCAAACAGAACGCCGGCAAGGCGCTCTAGAACAAAGACGCAGCGTTCTTCAGCTAAGCGGGAATTCTTCGAGGGCCTCGTAGTCCGCGCCGCCGGGTCCGAGGTGCGATTCCATAAGCGCAAAGGTCCACGCCGGCGCCGACCAAGCGATCGAGCCATCAAGCGCCCGCCCGGAAAATTCGGCGAACTCTTCCGGTCGGAATCTGGCCAGTGTCAGATGTAACCGAAAAGGCCGGCCCTCCTGGCCCTGACCAAGAGCGACGTTAATTCTTTTTACAAGATCTAAAAGCGGCGGCGATGCTTTACCCTCGGCCCAGATAAGCCGCGGCGCCCGCGCATCCGGACCGTAAGCAACACGCCCGAACGATATCTCGAAATTCGCGGCGGCGACCCGACGCAAAGCCGCCGCGGCGGGTTCGGCCTGGCCATACCAGGGCGGCACAAGGGTTACGTGAAGGTTCTTTCCGGCCAGCCATCGGACCGGCAGATCGGCATGCGCCGCCTGCCATCTTTCCGCTTCTTGTCTTAATCCATCGGGCGCAAGCAGAGCAACGAACAATCGACGGTCGGCCATGCTCCTCAGGATGTTCTCGGTCGACGCTTGATCCACCAGTAGAATACCGCGAGGCCGATCAGGTTCGGAATGTAAACGACAGGACTTGCCCATGGAACACCGCTTACATGGTAATTCGACAGCGGCCAAATGAACGGTGTCGGATAGAAATCGGCGGCGTGCGTGGGAATATCCACCAGGATGTGAAGGAACCAGCCGCCCATTTCGAACGGTAGCGCCGCCAAACCGCGCCCGCGCGGCGTCACGAACCGCCGGAAGGCCCAGCCCATGAAGAAGCAGATGAAAAAGATAATAAAGCTGTGCGTGAAAGAATAGATCTGTTTGGTCAACTCCAAAATGAACGGCACGGGCGTCCCCAGGCCCTCGAGAGATCCTGTTTGCGCCGGGCGGAACGGGAACATCTGTCCGTGCAATAAGCCGTAGAACACCAGAATGAAGATCGGCGTGAACGGAATGAGATCCGGCAGGATGCCCCACAAGAAGGCCAGATTGACATCGAGCCGGCGCGGCAGTTTATCTCTGGCCGCCAACTTTTTGTTCACTGCCCGAGCCGAGAGCGCCGCCCAAAGACCGTGCGAGAGGATGTCCATGGATACTTATTTCCCTTTCACAGAGCGAGAGACCTTTTGGGTGTTCATTTCATATACGACATCTTTCCGTTCGACCACGACCGTCCAATTGTTCCGCTTCGCCACTCGATAAAGAGCCATGTTCGGATTGAAGCAGATGGGCCGCTCGACAAGCCTCAAGAAACCGATGTCCGATTCCGTATCGCCCACACCGACCGAGCCAGCGTAAGAAAGGCGCTCCTTCTCGACCGCCCGTTCCAAGACCTTCTTCTTATCGAATATGACATCCTGAAAAAGCGTCCGGCCGGTGAAATGTCCGGTTTGGGTCAGTTCCAGAAGACGCCCGTACACCTTATCGAACCCGGCCGACCGGCCGAAAGCCTCAACAACATATTTCGGCGAATGCGAGATGGCCAACATAAAATATCCTTGACGTTTCAGGTCGCGGACCAGGTCGCGCGTGTAACGATAGACCCGGTCGCGGTGCAAACGGATCATGCGCTGAATGACGGGTACGAAATCTGCCTCGCTCACACCGGCGATGTAGTGATCGAAGGCTTCGATAACTGCGCCGATGTATTTCTCGTACGTTCCCTGCCGGTCCAGCCACTTCCGATGAGCGCCGTCGTAGATGATCCGCGCCCGGTCGGGAAAGACGCCGGCGGCGATGAGCGCTTCGACGGTTTCGATGAGCAAGCTTGAGCGAAAGATCGTGCCGTCAATATCAAAAACGGCGAATTTCCGCCCGACAGCCGAGGATGAGATCTTTTTATCTGGCATCAGATATCTTTATCTTACCAAAATCAGGAGACGGCCGAAGAACGAAAAGCGCGAAGATACGAATCCTTGAAAAGTCCGAAGCGGCCCTCCAAAATGGCCGCCCGCATCTTCGCCATCAGGTCATTGAAGAACCAAATATTGTGGATGGTCGCGAACCGGCCGGCGTCCGGATTACGGTCCTTGAAGAGCTGCCTCAGTTCGCGTCGACTAACGCCGTTCGCGCAGGTCGGACAGGCGCAATCGGCCTCCAAAAGAGCCCCGTCGTCCGCGTATTTCCCCTTCTGGATGTCGTACCGGCCGCGCGCGGTCCAGATGGCGCCGTGTCGGGCCTCACGTGTCGGAATGACGCAATCGAACGTGTCGATGCCGGCTTCAACACCAAGGAAGAGGTCCTCGATACGACCGATACCGAGAAGATGTCTCGGCTTTTCCGGCGGCAAAATCGGGATGGTCCATTCCAATTCTACCATCGTCTTCTCGCGCGTATCGCCGAACGAATTACTGAACGCTCCGCCGATGCCGAAGCCATGGAACGGCAACGCACCGATGAACCGGGCGCTTTCCCGTCGCAGATCTTCGAAAGCTCCGCCCTGGACGATACCGTAAAGCGCCTGGCTCGAGCCCTTGGCCTCAAGACAACGCTCCGCCCACCGATGGGTCCGTTCCATCGCCTGTTCCGTATAAACATGGTCGTGGAGCGGCGAAGAGGGTTCGTCGAAAGCAAAGATGATGTCGGCACCCAGCTGTTCCTGAATAACAATGGATTTTTCGGCATCCAGATATTCCTCTTCGCCGCCTAAAGAAGGATCGCGAAAATAGACGCCGGAGTCGGTCACGCGCACCAAGGATTCGCCGCTTTTGAAATCGCTCGCCTCTTCTTTCGCCACCTTGCCGGAACCGTGTTCACGCGAGGCGCCAAAGCTGAAGACCTGAAAACCGCCGGAGTCGGTCATGAGGGGCCCCGGCCAGCCCATTTCCGCGTGTAAGCCGGGATAAGCGTCCAAACCCTCATCTCCCAGCTCTCGCCAGAGATGAAAAGTGTTCGCAATGATTATCTGGGTCCGCGTGCCCGGAATGTCTTCCGGCTCGAGCGTGCGCACATCACCGTTGGTGCCGACCACGACGTAGCTCGGCGTTTCAACTAGACCATGCGCGGTCGTGAGCCGTCCGGCACGCGCTCGCGTGCCGGGATCCTGGGCATCGACCTGAAAACCGAATTCGGTCATGGTCAGTCCTGAAATTTTTCAAATTTTCCCTGCCTACGACTTCGCGCTGACCGGCGGGGTGATACTTACCATTTCCACCGTGAAGAGGAGCGTCGAGTTCGGCGGGATCGGTCCGGCGCCACGCGGGCCGTAAGCGACCGAAGGATCGATGGTCAGCTTCCGGACACCGCCGACCTTCATCCCCTGCACGCCGACATCCCAGCCGGGAATGACCTGGCCCTTGCCGAGCGTGATGGTCAGAGGCTGTTTTCGATCATAAGAGCTGTCGAATTTCGTTCCGTCCGTCAGATAGCCCGTATAGTTCACGACCACCGTATCGCCGACGCCAGCTTCGCGGCCGGTGCCGATCTTCACGTCCTCGATCTTAACGTGACTCAGAACATCGGCTCGGGTCATAGCCACCGGCTGAGCTTGCTGATCGTCCTTGGTCTGCTGGGTCTCACGCGCCAGGTCCTGATTGTACTGAACGGCGTAGAAAGCAACAGCGGCGACGAAACCAATAAGCAGCGTATTCCGTGCCGCGGGAGTGATGATTAGATCCATGGCGAAAAGTATAACTGATAAAGGCCCGGGCGCAAAGCCGCTTAGCCGACGGTCGAGCCGGGCGGCGTCGGCCCGTCGGTCGTGAGCAGGATGGGCGCTCCGTCCTCTGCGTGGGCAGCAAGGAGCATCCCCTCGCTCACAAGCTCGAGCGTGCTCCCGTCCGGTTGTTTTATCTTGAACGTCCGCGGGTCGAGGTTCGCCACGATAACAATGGTCCGACCGACCAAGGCCTCCGGCGCATAGGCCTTGCCGATGCCGGCCACAAGCGTCCGCTCGGATCCGCCGAGCGCCAACCGAAGCTTCACGAGCTTGTCGGAACTCGGTACCCGCTCGGCAGCCAAGATCTCGGCTGTCCGCAGTTCGATCTTGGAAAATTCGTCTATGGTCATAGCGGTTCCAATGATAGACTATATCGCCTGGTCCGTGAACAGGGTCGTTTTTTTCATCAACCGGATGACGAAGGCCGGCAGCTCGTTAAGTTTCGCTTCCTTTCTCATCAGCTTCTGAAGAATATTTTTCTTTTCCGTCCCGATCGCGGAGATAATGCTTTCCGTCACCTGTTCTTTAAGGAACGGGATGGTCACTGTCGCTCTTAAAGAGAACTTGTTCTTCGCCCCGGCATCGTAACCGACCGCCCAGACATCGGTCTTCTCGAACAGCTCGGAGAATTTCTGGGCGTCCTCCGGATAAGGCATGATGCCGCAGGTGTGCCCGTCCGGGCCGACGCCCTGGGTCATCAGAATGCGTTCCGTCGGATGGGCCGTCCGCCAGTCGTGGAGCGAGGCGCCCATGCGCTCGCCTAGCTTCTGAACTGTTTCACCGGGCTTGAGGCGGGTATCCACAAAAACGACGCCGCGCTCCGTCGCCCGTTCGTGAAAGACCTTCCCCTGAAGCTGAGCGTAATTGTTCACGGTCGGATCCTCCGAGAACCTTTCGTCCGACATCATAACGGTCAGATGACCTCCCAAAAATTCCGGCTGAACATGGTCCAGGACGTTCAAGCTCGAACCGCCCGCGAGGAGCAAGAGCGTCGGACGGCCGACTGATTCTTTTAGAAGATCGCTCAAATGCGCCGCCGCTTCGCGGAAAGTGTCGGTGGAGCCCTCTTCGTCATTCACGGTCACCAGCTCCATGTTCTAATTGATCGGGTGGCCGCCGAAGCGATTGCGAAGCGCCGAGAGCACCTGGCCCGTATAGGTCGGCTTGGTCGCCGAACGGCGACGGAAATCAAGGCTCTGTTCGATTACCTCGACCGGTACGCCAAGCCGCTTAGCGGTCCGGATCGTCCAATCACCCTCGCCGGTGTGGGCCACCTTCCCGGTAACGCTCTTGAGGTCCGGACCGAACTCGTCGTAGGCCTCGTGAAGCCAACGCGTCAAACGCGATTCGATGACGCTTCCATGATCATAAAGATCGGCGAGGGCCTCCAGATCGAATTTATAGGGCGATCGCTTAAGGACCGCGAAGCCTTCCGCCAGGGCCTGCATCATGCCGTACTCGATTCCGTTATGGACCATTTTGACAAAGTGGCCGGCCCCGACGGCACCGACGTGCTGGACGCCGCCTTTCACGGAAAGATCGCAGAAAAGTTCTTCGTGAAGTTCGTAATCGCGTTTCGCGCCTCCGACCATCAGGCAGGCGCCGTTCCGGGCGCCGCTCGGCCCTCCGGAAACGCCGACGTCAAGATACTTAACGCCCCGCCGAGCTACTTTCTTGGCCCGCTGAACGGTCCGTTCATAGAAAGAATTGCCGCCGTCAATTATCGTGTCGCCTCGCTTCAGGTGCTTCGCGAGTTCGCCGAGCACTCTGTCCACGACCGCGTGCGGCACCATGACCCAAACAAGGCGCGGCGCAGTGAGGTGCCCGACGAGCTCCGCGACCGACTCAGCGGTCTCAGCGCCGAGATGATGAGCCCTCAAGCGCGCCGCCTCGTCCACATCGTAGGCCACTACGCGATAGCCCTTCTGGAGCAGACGCTCCACCATGTTCTGCCCCATTTTTCCCAGGCCGATATAGCCGATCCTCATATTGCAGTAGTTATGATTGAGCCGGGTCCGGTTCGAAGCCCGGTGGATATATCATAAGCGGAACTTTCTTTTCTTGCCACGCCCGGATGACCGGGTCGATATAGCGCCAGCTGGCCTTTATCTCGTCCGTTGAGACGAAAAGGGTCTGATTCCCAAGCACGGTGTCGAGCAGTAATTTCTCGTATGAATCCAGGAACAGCTCGGAATCATAGGCGGCGTGGTAATCGAAAGCAAAATCCTTCTCCTCGATGAGCAGCTCGGCTCCCGGTCGTTTCACCCAAAAAGATAGCGCGATCTTCTCGCTCGGCTGGATCTCGTATCGAAGAACGTTCTGATAGTGGTTAAGCGGATCAGGACAAAGGCACGGCGCCTCGTGCCGGAAAACGATCTCGACCTCGGCGATGTTCCGTTTCATCCGCTTGCCGCTCTCGAGGACGAACGGCACACCTCGCCAGCGCGCGGAACGAAGAAAAGCCGTCA
>DATJQA010000041.1:0-12819 GCA_035506115.1 Minisyncoccota bacterium
CTTTCCGGTCTCATGGGCGGCGACAGCGGATTCTACCAGACCCGACGCGGATTGGAGAAAGTCATCTTCATCGCGACCATTGTTCTCGCTGTCATCTTTACAGCCCTCACCATCGGCCAGCTGCTGCACAATCCGTACGGAGCCTAGATCAATCGGTTGTTTCCGTGAATACTCTTCGAAAAATCTTTTCGGCCTTCACAAAACGGGAGCGCCTGACGTTCTATGTAGCGAACGGCCTGCTCCTCGTTGCCCTCATCGGGCTTGGTGCCATCATCGTGAACCGAACGACGACCGTCGTGCCGGCCCGGGGCGGCACTTACACCGAAGGCGTAGTTGGTCAACCGACCTACGTCAATCCCATTCTTGCTTCGACCGAGGTCGACAAGAATCTTGTTCGCCTGCTTTTCGCGAGCGTGCCAGACCTAGCGGATAAGATAGAAGCGGACGCGACCGGCCGGGTCTGGAAGATCCGCCTCAAGGAGAACTTGCGCTGGTCGGACAACCAAAAACTCACCGCCGACGACGTCGTCTTCACGGTCCAGATGATCCAGGACCCCGAGACCCACTCGCCGCTTTTCGCCAGCTGGCAGGGTGTGACCGTGAGCCGGCTTTCCGAGATCGAGGTCCAGTTCAATCTGGTCGCGCCGTATGCTTTCTTCGATGGGAACCTCAAGGAGCTCTACATCGCACCGAAACACCTCTTCGCCGACACCCCGCCGGCGAACTGGCACCTCTCCGACTATAATCTTAAGCCGGTCGCGAGCGGCCCCTATCTTTTCGACACCTACGAGCGCCAGCCGAGTGGCGTTGTGAGCGAGTTCCGGATGAGCATCAACCCGACCTATGTCGGTCCGAAGCCGCTCATCGAAACATTCTCTTTCCGCTTCTTCCCGAAGATGGACGACCTGATCGCCGCTTTCAATGACGGCTCCGTGAACGGCTTAGCCGACTTCAACCCGGAATCCGTCGAGAAGATCTCCCGCCCGTTCCAGATCTGGTCCTTTGACGTCCCGAGTTACTACGCGGTCTTCCTGAACCAAGGCCAACATCTGGCCTTCAAGGACGCCGCCGTGCGCGAAGCGCTGAACATGGCTGTGGACCGCGCCGCCCTCGTCCAAGATGTTTTCGCCGGCCGGGCGACCGCCGTTTCCGATCCCGTCCTCCCGAACGTCTCGAGCGCTACCGGCGCGAACATCGACGCTGCCAACCAGCTTCTGGACCAGAATGGCTGGCAGGCCGGCCCGGACGGCATCCGGGCCAAGACCATCAAGGACACCATCATCCGCCTCGACTTCACGCTGGCCGTGCCGCGTATTCCTTTTGTCGTGAAGACCGCCCAGATGCTCGCTGACCAGTGGAAGAAGATCGGCGCGAACGTCACGGTCTCGGCCGCCGACCCGGATACCCTAGCCGATACGACCATCAAGAACCGGGACTATCAGGCCATCCTCTTCGGGAATTTCCTGAACCCGCCGAGCGATCTTTACGCCTTCTGGCACTCGAACGAACGCTTCTATCCCGGCCTGAACCTAGCGCTGTATAATAACAAGCAAGCGGACACGCTCATCGAAAGCATCCGGAACGAGCTGGATCCGGCCGCGCGAGCCAACGATCTGACGCAGCTCCGTGCTCTTATCGTGAACGATGCGCCGGCCGTCTTCCTCTACTCGCCGAACTACCTCTACATCACGAGCCGCGACCTGAAGGGCGTCGAGACCGGCGTCCTCTCGGAGCCGGCTGATCGCTACCGCAGCGTGGCGGAATGGCACCTGAAAACCACACGCGCCTTGAAGTAATGAACCACTACGAAAAGAACATTTTGGCTTTCGCCGAACAGCTCACGCCTATCGGCCTCACAACGCACCACCTTGAAAAGCTTGCGCCGGCCCGACCCGACGGCATCATCATTTACGGCATGGGCGGCTCCGGCCTCGCGGGCGAACTCATCGTCGCCGCGGCAAACGAACTAAAGCTCAATATCCCCGTCCGACTTGTGAAGGACTACGGTCTGCCGGTGCATGATTTCCACCGCCCGTTCCACATCTTTATTTCCTTCTCCGGCAACACCGAGGAGACGCTTTCCGGCTTGAAGCATTTGCCGAAGAACGCCGCCCGCGCGGTCGTTACGACCGGCGGAAAACTTCTCGATATCGCCCGGCGCGAAAAACTGCCCGCCGTGACATTCGAGGCCGGCCTCTTGACGCCACGCCAAAGCGTTGGTAGAATGTTCTACGCGTTGATCGAACTCCTGCATGCGGCCCGCCTCGTCCCCCGGACGGCGGCCTACCCGCATTTGAAACCTCGCGCTTTCGCGGCCGCGAGTCGGCGACTCGCCTCCCAGCTGAAAGACCGGCTCATTTTCATCTACACCGATAACGCCCACCGACCGCTCGGCTACATTTGGAAGATAAAGTTCAACGAAACTTCGAAGGTCCAGGCCTCGAACAACGTTCTGCCGGAAATGGACCACAACGAGCTCACGGCTTTCGACCGACCGCCCAAAGCGCCGCGCGTTCCCGCCGCCGCCCTTTTTCTTTCCGACCATTCGCTTTCGCCCCGCCTCAAAAAGAAGTTCGCCATCACGGCCCGCCTTATGAAGCAACGCGGTGTCCGCGTTATCGAGCTTCCGCTCGTCGGCCGTTCGTTCTTAGAACAGGCCTGGCGTACTCTTCTCCTCGCCGACTGGACAAGTTACTATCTCGGGAAGCTCTACGGCATCCCCGAGGGCGAGTTCAACATCGTCAATCCCAAGATCGTCATTGATTTAAAGCGTCTGATGGGGTAGGCTGGACCTGTCTGCCGACAGGCAGGCGTGTCCGCTCGACCTCCTTTTCTCAAGCATCGACCTTCGGTCTTTGAGAAAGGGTGGCCGACCGGAAGCGGCCGCGGTGGCGAAATGGCAGACGCACTGGCTTCAGGAGTCAGCGACCGCAAGGTCATGGGAGTTCGAATCTCCCCCGCGGCACTAAACAAATAACGAAACACCGCTTGAGGATTTCCCCCGTAAATGAGCGAAGCGAGTTTGTGCAGGGCGAAGTCCCTGCCCGCCGGTAGGTAGGCCTCCCTGGGCACCACAAAAGAATTTCGAGTTCATACGAAACCGATAACATCTCTTATCTGCTCCGTATGGACGTGAAACAGAAGCAGCGCGCGAGCGGTCCGCGCCCAAGGCTTCTCGCTGGATCGAACCATAGATAAATCAAGTCAATAAAAAAATTATGGTAAATAAAAAACCATTATCGTCGAACCGGCCTCATCAACGGCCGTCTCGACCGGGGCCCGGAACGCCGGCCTCGCACAAAATGCGTTCCACTCAACCGCATAACCGGCCGGCGCATGCGCCGCGTCCCACGAGCGGCAGTCGGCCTCATCACGCCCCGGCGCACGCCGGCAAGCGCGAAACACTTAATTACACTGAGGCGCGCAAGCGCCAGAAGTTCCGCGGCCCGGCCGAAAGTCAAGGTCCGGCGCCGGTAGTCGTGAAGAATCCGGACGCCGTCCGCTTCATCCCGTTGGGCGGCCTTGAAGAGATCGGGCGCAACTGCTCGTTCTTCGAATACAAGAACGAGATCGTCATCGTCGACGTCGGCATCCAGTTTCCCGAAGAAGAAACGCCGGGCGTTGACTACATCATTCCGAACATCGAGTATCTCGCCCAAAAGAAACAGAATGTTGCCGGTATCGTGCTTACGCACGGCCACTACGACCACATCGCCGCCATCCACTACATCATCGAGCGGCTCGGGAATCCCATCATCTACACTTCGGAGTTCACGCGCGCTCTTGTTACCCGGCGCCACGAGGAGTTCCCGAACGCGCCGAAGCTCCGCTTCGTGACCGTGAAGGAAGGCTCGAAGGTGAGGATCTCGGAGCACTTCTCGGCCGAGTTCTTCAGCGTCGAGCACACCATCCCCGAGGCCTACGGCTTCGTTCTCGACACGCCCGCCGGGAAGATGGTCAGTTTCGGCGACTTCCGCATCGAGTACAGCAAGAACGGCGAACCGCGCAATCTCGAGCTCTTCGAGCGTCTGGGCGCGATGCACATCCACTCGGCCTTCATCGATTCGACGAACGCCGACATCCCCGGTCACGTGCCTTCCGAAGAGACCGTCGAGGAAAATCTCGAAATGCTCATCAAGGGCGCGCACGGGCGCATCATCATCGCCTCTTTCGCCTCGCTCGTCGACCGCTTGCTCGAGGTCATCAAGATCGCCGACCGCCACGGCCGCAAGGTTGCGGTGAACGGTCGCTCGATGAAGGACAACCTCGAGATCGCGAAAAACCTCGGCCACCTCAAGGACAACAAAGGCGTCCTTATTCCGCTCGAAGACATCGGCAAGTACAAGGACAACCAGATCGTCATCTTGACGACCGGCACCCAGGGCGAATCGAACGCCGGCCTGATGCGTATCGTGAATGGCGAACACAAAGTCGTGCACCTGAAGCAGTCCGACACGGTCGTCTTCTCTTCCTCGGTCGTGCCGGGGAACGAGCGGAGCGTCCAGGCCCTCCAGGACAACATCGCTCGCCAAGTGGACGAGCTCTACAACTCGAAACTTCTCGATATTCACGCTTCCGGCCACTGCCACTCCGAGGATGCCAAGGCGGTCTTGGCGCGCGTGAAACCCAAATTCGTAGTCCCCATTCACGGCTACTACTTCAAGCGAAAGAGCTTGGTTAAACACGCCGAGGCCATCGGGATGAAGCGCGAGCAGGTCATCATGATGGACAACGGCCAGGTGGCCGAGCTCACGCCGGACAAGTTCACCTTGACCGGCGAGGTCGTCCCGGCCTACTACGTCATGGTGGACGGTTTGGGCGTCGGCGACGTCGAGGAGGTCGTCCTCCGGGACCGCCGCTCGCTCGCCCAGGAAGGGATGGTCGTCATCATCATCTCCGTCGACCGCCACAACGGCCGGCTCCTCAAGAACCCGGACATCATCTCGCGCGGCTTCATCTACCTGAAGGATAATCAAGGCATCTTGGAAGAGATCCGGAAGCGCCTGCGCGGCTTGCTCACCCGCCTCCCGGCGGCTAACGAGGCGGAGCCGGACTACTTGAAGACCATCATCCGCGACCAGATCGGCCAGTTCTTGTACACCAAGACGAAGCGCCGCCCGATGTTGCTCCCAGTCATCATCGAAATCTAAAGCCGGTCGCAGAAATTGCGAATTAATGAATAACGGATTATCTTAAAAGGTAATCCGTTATTCATTTCCACATGTCCAAACCCATCCTCGTCTCCGGCATCCAGACCTCTGGCCGCCTCCATATCGGCAACTACTTAGGCGCCTTGAAGAACTTTGTTGACCTCCAGAAGAGCGGCAAATACCAATGCTACTTCTTCCTAGCAGACCTCCATTCGCTCACCGAATATCCGGCTAGCGCAAAGGAGCAGCAAAAGCGCGTCCTGGAACTCGCGGCTGACTATCTCGCCGCCGGCCTTGATCCAAAGAAGTCGGTTATCTATCAGCAATCCCAAATTCCGGCGCATAGCGAACTTGCATGGATTTTGAACACCATCACGCCCCTCGGCGAGTTGGAACGGATGACGCAATACAAAGATAAGGCGGCACGCCAAAGCGAAGGCGTGAATACCGGCATCTTAACCTACCCCGTCCTCATGGCTGCCGACATCATCCTCTACGACGCCAAATTCGTGCCGGTCGGGAACGACCAGGACCAGCATTTGGAACTCACGCGCACGCTTGCCCGGAAGTTCAACGGCAAGTTCCCTGGCCGGGCAGGCGGGAAAACGTTCGTCGAACCCCAGCCGCTCCATACACCGACCCCGCGCGTGATGTCCCTCAAAGACCCGACGAAAAAGATGTCGAAATCCCAACCAGAGACCTGCCTCTTCCTCGACGACTCCCCCGCCGACATCGAGGCGAAAATTAAAGGCGCAACGACCGATTCCGGAAGCGAGGTGAGGTTCGACCCGCAGAATAAACCCGGCATCTCGAACCTTCTCGGCATCTACGCCGGCCTCTCCGGCCGTTCCGTCGAGAAGTTAGAAAAAGAATTCGCCGGACAGAACTATGGCGCCTTCAAGCGCGCCTTGATCGGCGTCGTGACCGAATCGCTCGCTCCCTATCGTGCGAAGAAGGCCGCGCTTCTCAAGAAGCCGACACTGCTTAGAACAACCCTTCGACAGGGTTCAGGGCGAGCCGCAAAAGTCGCGTCTCGGAAGATCGCGCTCGTAAAGAAAGCCGTCGGCCTAATGCTCTAAACACCCATGGACCACGAAAATTTTGAGGTCAATCTGCGTCCCGAAGCAATGCCGGAATCAGAGACCGGCGCCGAGACCGTCGAAATAACTCTGGAACAGGCACAGAGAATATCCCAGCTCCTGGAAGCAGCTCGGGAAGCCACTGAGCGCCTTATCCATAATCGCGCTATCGCCGGGACGATGACCAATAACAGAAAAAATCTTAAGCTCGCTGAAGGTTGGGACGAAGCGCAGATACGCAAAACTATCGGGGAGATATACCAGATAGTCGGACCGTCCGAGCCGGAAAAGTAGTTACGCTTTCCGCAAACCGAGCCAGACCGGTACGCCGTCGACGTCGAACTGGAGTTCGGCGTCGAACTTTTCTAGTTTCTTGAAGACCACATCTTTGGCGCCAACCTCTTTCTTGAAAAAATCAGGATGGGCCGCCGCCGTGGCGCCGATCACGCCGGCCGCCTCGATGCCAAGATGGATACGATGACCCGGCGTCAACCTCGCTTCCGCTCGTAAGCCCTGGATGGCGCGCATGAGCTCGCGCAAGATGCCCTCGGCTTTCAGTTCCGACGTGATGATCGTATCAAGCTCGATATCGGCCGCGAGCTTCTTGTTAAACCTCACTTCTTTGACGTTGGCTTCGTCTTTCAATATTTCGAGAAGTTCTTTGCTCACCTTCGCTAATTTCTCATCTCTCGCCTCAAGCTTCTGGAGCGGCTGACGCACTTTGATGCCGAGCTCCGCTCGTTTCGCGAGCGCCGCGCTCGCGAGCGTCCGAACTTCCGCCATGCCGGCTATCAATTTCTTGTCGACGAGTTTCTTGTCCGGATTCGGCCAGTCCGCCAAATGGACCGACGCTGGATCGGTCTCGCGGCGCAGTTCCTGATAGAGCGCTTCGCCGAAGAACGGCGTGAAAGGCGCCGTAAGTTTCGCAACGGTCATGAGCACCGTGCCGAGCGTCGCCGATGCCGAAGCAAGGTCTTTCTGGCTTTCCGGTTTCTGAAGGCGGCGGCGGGAGCGCCGGATGAACCAGCGCGACAGGTCGTCAGTTAGAACCTCGAGCGCCAGTGCCGCTTCTCTTATCTCGTATCGCTCAAGGGCGTCCGTCACCTGCTGTACCGTCTCGTTCAGTCGAGCCATGATCCAGGCATCGAGCACGTGTATTTTTCCAGCAACCGGTTTCGCGTTCCGGTCGGCATAAGTTTTCCAAAAAACGAGCGAGTTCCAAAGAATGAGATGGTAGCGGCGGAGCGCTTTCCCCACTTCGACCTCGTCGAAGTTCTTCGTATCGCCCGGCGGCGTCGCCGTGTAGAAATACCAGCGCACCGCATCCACGCCATATTTATCGATGACCGAGAACGGCTCGATGATATTGCCTTTCGACTTAGACATCTTCTGGCCGTATTTATCATTGATAAGGCCGAGGCAAACGACGTTCTTGTAGGGCGCTTCGTAGCCGAGCGTGGTCGCGACAGCGAGGAGCGTGTAGAACCAGCCGCGTGTTTGGTCCATGCCTTCCGAAATATAGTCGGCCGGATACATCAAACCTTCGTCGATGGTCGCTTTGTTCTCGAAGGGATAATGCTGTTGGGCGAACGGCATCGCGCCGGAATCGAACCAGACGTCCGCCACTTCCGGGATGCGTCGCATCGGTGCTTTGCACTTCCGGCATTTGAAGGTCACGGTATCCACGAACGGCCGGTGCGGATCGGCTAAGCCGGTCGAGTCGCGCGGGATGAGCTTGTAGGCCAGGACGCTCGGTGCGGCGAAGGTTACGAACGGCTCAGGGTGATGCGAGTTATCTCCGTCCCGGGCAACTTTCTCGGCGACGGCCTGGCGCTCCGTCCAACCAAGAGCCATATGGAAATACATCCAAATGGGGTACTCATGCGCGACAATAAGGATGCGCTTTCCGGAATGCTCTTTCTCCAGCTCTTGAAGCAGAGAATAAGCCCGCGCCCGGACGTCCCGGAGCGACTCTCCGCCTTCCGGTCGTTTTTCGAAGCGGTCTTCGTAGGTCGGATACTTCAGCGAATAATCGCGCTCGAACTGGCCGGTCAGCTCTTTGCCCAGATTTATTTCCCGCAACCGTTTGTCATATTTTATCTTTTTGACGCCCAGAGCCTTCGCCGCGATCTGCGCCGTTTCTTTGGCGCGCGTGATGTCGGAGGAGATTATGATGTCTATCTTCTTGTTCTTCAGAAGTTTTGCAGCGGCATTCGCTTGCTCGCGGCCCATCGTCGTCAAATGGAATTCGCGCTGGCCGGAATCGAGCATGTGAAGAACGTTCGACTCGGCCTCGCCGTGCCGCATGATGTAATACTCGTTCCGGCTCCCGCCTTGCCGCCGGTCGAGTTCGTCCAAACTACCAACGACCTCGTGTGTTTTGCATTTCGCGCATTCCCAGATCGGGAGCGGCGTCCCCCAGTACCGCTCGCGCGACAGGTTCCAATCCTTGACCTCGCGCAGCCACTCGCCGAAACGGCCTTCCTTCACATGTTTCGGCACCCAATGAATGTTCTTATTCCCATTGAGAAGCTGGCTCCGTAGTTTGCTCATCCCGATGAACCAAGAGTCGCGGGCGAAGTACAGGACCGGCGTCCCGCACCGCCAGCAATGCGGATATTCGTGTTTGTACTTTTCCGTTCGGAGCAAAAACTTATGTTTTTCAAGATGAGTGAAAATTTTCTGCTCCGTCTCTTTGGCCTTGACCAGCAGACCGGCCACGTCCGGTACTTCCTTCGTGAACGTTCCCTCTTCTGTGACCGTGTGATGCTGCGGTAGACCGACCTTCACGCCCAGCTTATAGTCGTCCTCACCGTACATCACAGCCGTATGCACCACGCCGGTGCCATCGGTCGTCGTCACGAAATCCGCCGCGTAGACCTTGTACGCTGCCGGTTTCTTGAGCGCCGGCACTTTGAAAAGAGGCTCGTACTCAAGGCCGACCAACTCTTCGCCTCTTATATGATCATGCGAAATCTCAACGCGCTTATCCTTAAAAACACTTCCGACCAGTTCGCTCGCTAAGATAAAAAGCTCCGGCGTCCCGTCGACCCTCAAGGCGGCGTAAGAAATCTTTTCCCCCACCGCGAGCGCGACATTCCCCGGGAGGGTCCAGGGTGTCGTCGTCCAGCTCAAGATATATGTCTTGTCGTCGGTCTTGAAATTCTTGCCGATCTTCTGGCCCGGCCGAAGACGGAATTTCATATACACTGATTCATCCTCGACTTCCTTGTAGCCCTGGGCCAGCTCGTGCGACGAGAGCGCCGTGCCGCAACGCGCGCACCACGGCACCACCTTGTGGCCTTTGTAGAGCAGCTTCTTCTTCGCCATTTGCGCGAATATCCACCAGAGCGATTCCACATAATCGCTCGTATAAGTAATGTAGGCGTTCTTGAGGTCAAGCCAGTAACCGATGCGCCGCGTGAGCGTTTCCCATTCGTCCTTGTACAGCCAGACGGCCTTCTTCGCTTCCTCGTTGAACTTTTGGATGCCAAAACGTTCGATGTCCGCTTTCGTCTTGAGACCCAAGGCCTTTTCGGCCGCTATCTCGACGGGCAAACCATGTGTATCCCAACCGCCTTTGCGCGGCACTTCGAAGCCCTGCATTGTCTTGTAACGCAGCATGATGTCCTTCATGATGCGGGCCAGAACGTGATGGATGCCGGGCTTCCCATTCGCGTACGGCGGCCCTTCGAAGAAAACGAAACGCCTTCCTTTTTGCCGAAGAGCTAAAGATTTTTCAAAAACTTTCTCCGCCTCCCAAAATTTGAGCGCCTGCTCTTCCGCCTTCGGCAGCGAAAATTCGCCCTCGACGAGGCGCTTGGACTTCACGCGCACTTCCCTTTCCGCTGGTTTTTGCCGCTTCTTTACTGGACGTTTTGCCTTGACCTGCTTTTTCATTTCTGTTTTTCTAGCCACTAGCGACCAGTTGCCTAGCCAATATGTCCTTTAGTGTAGGGAAAATAAGCAAAAACCGCAATAAATCGCGGCTTCTAGGTCGGCGCTCTAGATCTTCTCGAGCGTCTTAATGCCCAAATATCCAAGACCTTGTTTCAATATCTGCGCCACGGTCGAAACGAGCAGAAGCCGCGCATTTCGCCGGTCTGTGTTCTCATCTTTTAAGATGGGCGTCGTTTCGTAGAACTTGTTCGCCGTGACGGCCAGTTCGTAGAGATAGTTCGTAAAGTGATTGACGGCGTACGTTTCGGCCGCGACTTGAACGGCATCCGGTATTTCCTCCATCTTCCGCACGAGCGCGAGCTCGACTTCGGATTCCAAGAATTTTGGTTCCCCTTCTTTGGCGTTTGGCATTTGAGCTTTGGCCTTCGCGAGGATGCTCCGCAGTCGGGCGTATGTATATTGAAGGTATGGTCCGGAATCGCCGGCAAGATCGAGCATCTTTTCCCAATCAAAGCGGATGTCCGAGTTCCGGTTCTCTTTGAGCACGGTGTACTTCAGCGCCCCGATGGCCACGGTCTCCGCCACTTCTTTTTTCTCCGCCTCGGAGAGCTCCTTGTTCTTCTCGCTCACCACATCGTGGGCCAAACGGACCGCTTTCTCGATGACGTCCTCGAGTAGAATGACCCGGCCTTCACGAGTGGCGAACTTCTTCCCGCCTTCCGCGAGAACAAGTCCGAACTTCATATGCATCAGCTCGACGCCCGGCGCGAGGTTCAAAAGCTCGGCCACCCGGAAAAGCTGTTCGAAGTGAAGGGCTTGTTCATTCCCAACGACGTAGACCATCTTCGCCGGCTGGTACTCCTTGATACGGTAGCGAATGTTCGCGATGTCGCGCGTTAGATACAAGCTGGCGCCGTCCGCTTTGCGGATGAGGGCGGGCGGCAGGCCGAATTTTTCGAGATCGATGACGACCGCGCCTTCCGATTCTTTTGCCACGCCTTTTTTCAAAAGCTCTTCGACGAGCGCCTTCAGCTGGCCTTCGTAAAAAGATTCGCCCAGCCAAACATCGAACTTCACGTCGAGCAGTTTGTAGATCGCTTTGAACTCCTTAAGGGATTCATCCTTGAACCAATCCCAAAGCACCCTGTTCTCCTTGTCGCCTTCTTCAAGCTTCTTGAACTCGGCCCGGCCCATATCTTCAAGCTCCGGCCGGTTCTTCAGTTCGTCATGGAAACGAATGTAAAGTTCGAGCAAGGTCGCGATGGGCGCGGCCTCCACTTTTTTCTTATCGCCCCATAATTTGTACGCGGCGATGAGCTTGCCGAACTGCGTTCCCCAGTCGCCCAGATAATTCCAGCGCACAACCTTGTATCCCAGGGCGTCATAAAGATTTGCCAGCACGTCGCCCAGGACGGTCGTTCGGATATGGCCGATGTGCATCTTCTTCGCGATGTTCGGCTGGGAATACTCGACGATGATGGTCTTGCCGCGGTTCGCTTCGGCGCCGGTGAAAACGACGCCTTTCTTGGCGAGCTCAGCAAGCTCGCTCCGCACCGCCTCGTCCGAAAGCCAGAAGTTCACGAAACCCGGCGCGACCGCTTCGACTTTCGAAAAAAGTCCGGCGGGTGCCGCTTTCTGTATCTTCTCCGCCAACACCCGTGCCGCTTCGAGCGGCGGCTTATTTTCTGCCTTCGCCAAGCGCATCGCCGCGTTCGTCGAAAAATGCCCGAACTCCGGCCGCTCCGGCGTGGTCACTTCGAAAGTCGCTCCTTTCGGGAGAGCGGCGGCGATAAAGGTGGCAACTTTTTCTTTCATTTTGTCAGCTGATAAGGAAAATGTACTATGTTCCCAAGTCTCCGTAAAGCTCGTACTATATAAAGGAAGATGACGAACATTCTCTCCGAAAATCGCCGCGCCCGCTTCGACTATGACATCCTCGAGATCATCGAGGCCGGCATCGAATTGTTCGGCCACGAAGTGAAAAGTGTCCGGGCTGGCCGCGCCAGCCTGGTCGGCGCCTATGTCATCATTCGAGGGGATGAAGCATTCCTCATCAATTGCCACATCCCGCCTTACCAGCCGGGGAACATCCCGAAGGATTATGAACCTTCCCGTACCCGCCGTTTGCTTCTCCATAAGAAAGAGATGCACGAACTGGTGAAAAAGCTGAAAGAAAAATCCACCTCGCTCGTCGCGCTTGAATTCGTCAAGAAAAAAGATCTCATCAAGCTCGTCGTCGGGCTCGGGCGAAGCCGCAAAGCCCACGACAAACGGGAATTGCTCAAGAAACGTGCCGTCGAGTTAGAAATGGCTCGGGCCCACCGAGGCCGTTGAGATAAGGTGTGCTACAATAACTTTTAAATAGACATCCTATGACCGACCGAGAACTCTTCATTTTCACCATCGCGGACGAAACCCCGCGCTTCGAGAAGGTCTTTCAAGCCATCCCGAAAGAACATCGGGATTACCGTCCGGACCCGAAATCGAAAACCGCTATGGAGCTCGCCGCGAACATGGTCGGCGAAGCTGCGACCCTGAGCGAGCTGCTTCAAAAAGGCAGTTTCGACTTCGCCCTCTTAAAACGGCCGGAAGACAAAGAGCCCGAAGAGATAGCGAAACTTTTCACGGAGACCCTGACCGAAGCCCGAAAGAATGCGAGCACGATGTCCGACGAGGACTGGAGAACGGAA
>DATJQA010000042.1:0-13594 GCA_035506115.1 Minisyncoccota bacterium
GAGGAAATCCGAGCGGTCCGAAAAAGCGTTGAAATTCTCCAGATCCCGATAGCGCGGCTGGCCATAATCGGTCTCTTCGACGCGGCCGGTCGTCAGGGACAGAATGAAACTTCTATTGTTCTCGATATATTTCAAAAGATTGAAAAGATCCTCCGCCGACGAAGCGTTATCGGCGCTGCTCCCCGAAGGATCGGAGAATCTGGTCTGGGTCATGCCGAGGGCTGCGGCCTTGTCGTTCATGAGCTGAATGAAACGATCGCGGCCGATCGTTTGCGCCAGCGCTTCGGCCGCTTCGTTGGAAGATTCTTCGAGCAGCGGATAAAGAAGGTCGATGGCGCTGACGTACTGGCCCGGCCGGAGGCGCGGCTTCGAGGTCGGGACGATCATGCTTTTCGTGATGAGGATGTCCGTATCCAAGTTGATATACTCGGTCGCTACCAAAGCCGTGACAAGCTTGGTGACGGAAGCGATGGAGGCAACAACGCGCGGATCTTTTTCCATTAGGACAAAATTGCTCTTGAGATCGGCGACAAGATACTCGCGGGCGGAGACGGACGGGGCCTTCAAGGCGTAGGTCACATTGTCCGACTCAAAATCCCGGTCGGAGACAAGAACCGGCATCCCGACCGAAGCTAGACCATAGACCTGAGCCGCATCGTCGGTCGAAAGACGGATGCAGCCGCCGGAATACTGGGACTCGACCGGCGTGCCGTCCGGATAGTACGGCCAGCCGTGGATGAAAAAGTTCCCCTGGAAAGGCAGGGACCAAGGCATGTAAACACCGGCGAAGCGGGAAAAATGCTCCTTTTCCTTGCCGTCTATGCGATAAAGGCCCGCGGGCGTTTCCCACCAGGAGCCCGGTCTGCCTTTAGTCAGAATGGGTACGGTGAGCGCGGCGTTGCCGTTCTGCCAGACAGTGAGCCGCATCGTTGTGAGGTCAGCCTCGATGAAGTTCGTCTTCTCGGCTACGAACCGGTCCCGCACGGACCGGAAAAAATCCGCGTTCGTGAGGGCCGGCCAAGCTCCATAGACCAAAGGCCGAGCCGCCTCGCCCGCCGACCCGGACGGCAGCATGAACTGATATTCATATATCACCCGCCCGAAGTAGACGATGGAAAAAGCGGAGGCGCTGACAACAACCGCCAAAAGCAGGATGACGATATAGAAAGGAACGGGGGTTCTTAAAAAATCCATCATGTTTGCGGCGTCAGATTGTAATAATGGTTGCTCGGATCCCAGAGCAGCCAGCCGGCATAATGACCGCTCGGCGTAAGAACTTTTTCCGCCGCCTGGACCTGAGCGTCGATCTTCGCGGCATCGTAGGTCGCGCCGAGATCGAAGGCCTGAAGCCACGGTCGCAGTTTACCCAACCCTGCCAGAACGGCGGGATCCGGTTCGGATGGCTTCACGAGTTCCGGTGTTGAGGTCGTTGAGCTGCCGTTCTCGGTCGGCACCTTCGGCGAAAGATCGATAGCAAGCGTACGCAGCTTCCGAAGCGCTTCGCTCATCGAATGCTCGATGACCTCGCTCGGATAGAGCGCCGGGTTCTGGTAACCGAGGTAGCCCGAGGCGAAGTGCGAGGGATAGACCATCGGGCAGACGTAATCGAAGTTCGGATAGGCATCGGTGATGAACTGGCCGATACCGAGATCGTCCGCCGCCGAGGTCGTCAGCCCGAAAAGGTCGGCCGAAATGCGACCCGGAGAAACGTGGGCGTGGAGATACGCAAAGAATTTTTCGATGACCATATGCTGAGGCGTCTTCTCGTCCCAGTATGGATACTGTGTCGCCGAGAGATCGCCGTCCGAAGGAAAACGGATGTAATCGAAATTCACTTCGTCGAAACCGCGGGCCAGAGCGTCGTTCGCGAGCGCGGCGTAGTACGCCCAAACTGGTTCAGCCGCCGGGTCAAGCCAGAACAGACCCTTCCGATCGGCCCAGAGCTTCCCGGTGTTCTTGTTCTGGACCGACCATTCCGGATGCGCGCGAGCAAGAACAGAATCCTGAAAGACCGTGATGCGCCCGATGACGTAAAGGCCGTTATCGTGCAATTTTTTTAAGAGCGTGTTCGGCTCAGCGATACGCAGTTCGTTCTCCGCGCCAGTCGCCGCCACCGCCGGCAGACCGGTCCGATATGATACATAGCCGGAATAATCTTTGATGTCGATAACAACGCCGTTGAGATTGTTCCGCTTAATAAGATCGATAGTTTCGTCGACCCTCTTCGGCGAACCGGCGGACCAGGCGGTGAGATAAAGACCTCTGACCACGGTGGGCGGATTCGGGAGCGGCGGCTGGTACGGCAGATCCGGCGCCGCGATCCCGGGTCGGACCGGCAAGGGCGCATAATCGCCGGTCGAACTCTGAACGGTCGAGGTCCCGGCGCTGATAGGAGCGGAACTGGTCGACGGAGACGGTGCCGCCGAAACGGTCGAGGTTGAGGCCGCCGGCCCACCGGAATCAACGACCAGGGTCCGGGCCGGTAAGAACAAAAAAGCGGCGCCGACCACCAGAAGCAAAGTCGCGCCGATACCCAGCGTACTGCCGAAAAAACTACGGAAATCCATAAGAAATACCCTTGCTTATTATAGGATAATTAACGATAATGGGGAAACGATATGCCTCTCGCGCTCTACCGGAAATATCGTCCCAAAAAGCTCACGGACCTCCTCGGCCAGGAGACGAACGTTGAGATATTGAAGAATGCGGCCCGGAAGAACGCGCTCGGCCAGGCTTACCTCTTCTACGGCCCGCGCGGCACCGGCAAGACCACGACCGCCCGGCTCATCGCGAAACTCGCGAATTGTGAACGGCGCGAAACGGACGAAGCTTTCCGCGCCCTCGGCGAACCGTGCAACGAGTGCCGGGTCTGCAAAGAAATAGACGCGAACGCTTCGCTCGGCGTCGTCGAGATAGACGCCGCTTCGAACCGCGGCATCGATGAGATAAGGAATCTGAAAGAAGACATCCAGTCCGCGCCGGCCGGTGTGGCCTACAAGGTCTACATCATCGACGAGGCGCACATGCTTACGACCGCGGCCTTCAACGCGCTCCTCAAAACGCTCGAGGAGCCGCCCCGCCACGCCATTTTCATTCTGGCCACGACCGAGTACGAAAAACTGCCGCCGACCATCACCTCGCGCACGCAGCGCTTCCTTTTCCGAAAACTGTCGAAGCCGACCATCCTCGGAAAGCTCCGGACGATAGCCAAAGAGGAAAAGCTGAAGATATCGGAGGAGGCGCTCGAGCTTATCGCCGCCGCCGGCGACGGCAGTTTCCGGGACGCAGAATCGCTCCTCGACCAGATCGCGTCGGCTCACGATTCCAAGACGACCATCGACCTCAAAGCCGCCGAGCGCCTGACCGGACGCATCGGCTTCCAAGCCATCGATCACCTGGCAGAGCTCATTCTGAAAAAAGACCTGGCCAATGCACTTGAAGCGCTCACCAAGGCCTCCGAAGAGGGCTTGAACGTCGTCCAGCTCACGCGCGACCTTATTCACTATCTCCGGAAAGTGCTAACATTGAAGTTAAATCCGGAGCTGGAGAAACAAATGCACACCGACCTCACGGCCGAGGAAGTGAAGCGCGTCAAATTCCTCTCCGCTCTGGCCGATGAAAAGTCGACCGTCCATCTTCTCCAGGCGCTCATCCGCGCCTACACGGAGATCCGCTACTCCCCCTTCGCCCTCATCCCCCTCGAGATCGCGCTCATCGACCAATTAAGTACCGGCCAGAAAGAATGATAGAGCTTTCGCACATCACCAAGGCCTACAAGAAGAGGAAGGTCGTGGACGATTTCACGCTCACCGTTCACGCACCCATCTTCGGCTTCCTCGGCCAGAACGGCGCCGGCAAGACGACCATCATGAAGATGATGGTCGGCCTCACCCTGTCCACCGCCGGTACCATCACGATCGGCGGCAAGCCGGCGGGTGAAGCGGCAACGAAAGAGATGACCGGCTTCATGCCGGAGTCCCCGTACTTTTATGAACGCCTGACCGGCCTCGAGTTCCTCCGCTTCTGCGGCGAACTTTTCCAGAAAAGCCGGGCGAAGACCGATGATGATTACGGCGCACTTCTCAAGAAGGTCGGTATCTACGGCGCCAAGGACCGATACGTCTCGACCTATTCGAAAGGCATGAAGCAGCGCCTCGGCTTCGCCCAGGCGCTCGTGAACGACCCGGAATACATCTTCCTCGACGAACCGCTCGACGGTCTCGATCCCGTCGGCCGGAAAGAGATGAAGACCATCATCCGCGCTTTGAAAGCCGAGGGGCGGAACGTCTTCTTCAACTCCCACATCCTTTACGACATCGAAGAGCTCTGCGACGAGATGGGCATCGTTCACAGCGGGAAACTTCTTTACGCCGGACCGGTCAAGGCCTTCACTCAAGGCAAATCTCTCGAAGAAAGATTCGTCGAGACCGTCGAAGCGCACGTCCAAAAAGAAGGCGGCGCCATCTCTGTCGCTTAGGAACATGACGAACATCTGGGTCATCGCTAAGAACACTTTCCGGTCCGCTCTGCGAGACAAGATCCTCTACGCCGTCCTCGGTTTCGGCGTTCTTTACATCCTCTTTACCATTTTCCTGTCGGTCATTTCGCTCGACGACCTGCAGATGACGAAGAACTTCGGCCTGGCCGGCCTTTACGTTTTCGGCCTCATCATCGCCATTTTTCTCGGCACTTCCGTGCTCGCCAAGGAAGTGAGCGACCGGACGCTCTACTTCGTCCTCTCAAAACCCGTTTCGCGGTCTCAGGTCATCATCGGCAAGTGGCTCGGCATCTTCCTGGCCGTCTCCGTGACCGTCCTCATCATGGCTGCCGTCTATCTCGGTGTCATCTGGAACCGCGGCGGCGGCTTCGACGCCTGGAGCCTGCTCGCCGTTCTCTTCGAGCTCATGGAGATCGGCTTCTTTGTTGCTTTGACCATCTTCTTCTCGACCATTTCCACTTCGCTTGCCAGCGTGATGGAAGCCGCTGTTGTCCTCTTCATGGGCCATGCCGTGAGCGCCCTTCTCGAAAGCGCCGAAAAGCAGGGCATCAGCGGTCTGGGCTACCGCGCTCTCCAGCTCATCTACTATGTTTTCCCCAACCTCGAGAAGTTCAATCTTCGTAATCTCGTGGTCTACCAAATGGGCATCTCCTGGTCGGCCGCCGGGGCGACCGTTGCCTACGCCATCTGCTATTCCGCTCTTCTCCTTTGGGCGGCCATCGCCATCTTCCGAAAACGCGAGCTTTAATCCCTCACTCTTCAAAGATATCTCTTTCTTTTTTCTAACGACTTACAGAACACAAAAACGTCATGCCGTACTCCACCGCTATCGGTTCCACCTCGTCGTCGCGAGGATGGAAAAATCATTGAAGAGTGAGGGATGCGGGCTCTTAAGTTCGTCATCGGGTGCCTCCTCGTGGCCGCTATCATCTCGACCCAGATCGCTTACGACGCGAACCGCGTCAAGGCGGCCGATCAGCCGCTTCCCTCTTTAAGCGCCCCGGCGGCGCGCCTCACTGACCTCGGCCTGCACGGCGCGGTCGCTTCTTTCGGCTGGGCCAGCTGGATGTCGGACATCATCCTGATAAGCGATACGAGCACGAAATTTCTAAATGAGCTCTCTTTCGTCAACAACGTCGACCCGAAGCTAAGCTTCCCTTACGCTTTTTCCGTTCTCGTTCTGTCCGGCATGCATCGGTACTCGAAACGCGTTTCGGCGGCCATCGAGATCGGTCAGCGCGGGACCAAGGACGCCGCGCCGGACTGGCGCATCCCCTTCTACACCGCCACTACTTACTATCTCGAGCTCAAAGACCGAGCGGACGCCATCACCTACTTCGATATCGCCGCCCGGACGCCCGGCGCACCGTATTACATCCAAAGGTTCTCCGAGAACTTCGGCATCGCCAAGCGCGACCGCGACGCGACGCGCGCGATCTGGGAGGCCATCTACAATACCGCGAAGGACGATGATACCCGCCTCCGGGCTCAGGCGTATCTTTTCCGGCTCGATATTTTCGATCTTCTTGAAAAAGCGGCCGCCCTCTATAAAGGAAAGTACGGTCATTATCCGAATCAACCCGAGGACCTGGTCACGGAGCATATCCTTTCTGAGATGCCTCAAGACCCGTTCGGCTTCCATCTGAAAATAGACCCCAAGACCGGCGAAGCCGGTATCATCACAACGGAGTAAACTCGAAAAAGAAAGATCCCGAACCTCTGGCTCGGGATCTTTTATATTTTTTGATCTAGAAAGGATGGAGGGCGGTCGAGCCGGTAAAGTACTGCTCGAATTGCCAGAGATACCAGAGCACCAAGAGCGTCGCCACGATGGGCATGAGGTAAACGGCCACTGAACCCTTCTCTCGATACCACATCCCGGCCGCCCACATCATTCCGCCGATAAGAATGGAGTATGGCCAGAAGTAGAGATACATCAGACAGGCTTTACCAGAAAGACAGGTCTGGAAAAGATAGCCGGTGGTAAGCAATCCACCGATCGGCGCCATGAGCGGCAATATCCAAACGGCCAGCGTACCGCTCCGCGGGGGCACTTCTTTCTCTTCTTCCAAGATACCAACATCGTGTTCGTCGGCCATATTTCAAGATTTTTTTTCTCGACCGTAAAGAACATAGGAGTAGACGACCACGGCTCCGGCCGCGGCAAGGATCGGTACCAGTATGATCCAAAGATAATATCGGCCCTCTATGAAAAGCGCGCTCAGAACGATGAGAGCGCCGACCGTCTCAAAGAGCGTCGAGCCCAAAGCGTGGGTCTTTTCCCAGACCCGGTCACTAGAAAGGGTCCAGGGCGTCCTGATGCCGATGAACCAATTCCGCTTCGTATGCCGAAGCATCATCCCCAAGCCGTACATGCCCACGCCCAAAGCCGGCAGAAGAGCGCGGCCCATATCGAAATAGGTCCCCGTGTTCCAAAGAAGTGTCAGGCTATGAACATATAGAAGGAAAAGCGCCAAACCAACAACGAATGTGTTGTAGATCGATCGGAAAGATTCGATGTTCTTTCGTAAAGGATCGAGGTACGGCAGACAGAAGACAAGAAGGACGATGCCGGCGGTCAAGAGCGGCAAGAAGAAGAGGCCCCAAAACTTCGGCATCATCCCATTCGGCGCCCCGTTCGCTCCCCAATGGCTCACCACCGTCTCCGGCAACTGCGGATAAAGCCAGGCGCTCATAAAGAGCATAGCGCCCACAATGATGATTATCAGACCAACGGCCGTTCGCGTGGCCATGCTTTCATTATATACTCTTCCCTAACGGAAAAAACGGACCAGGAGAACGGCGCAGAGAACGGCCCCCAGCGTGAAAAGCCAGCCTAATAGAACCATTTTCAAAAGCGCGCCCGTTCTGGATTCGGTCTCTCGGAGCGAACGTCCGGCCAGGACAAATCCAGCCTGGGCACCGGCATACGGTCGAACGACGGCCGCGATCCGGACGTCCCGTTCGGGCTGCCATGTCAGACGATCTTCGCCATGCGCCAGAGCGTACTCCAACACGCCCGGCGGCGGCACAGGGATATTGCCGTGCAAACGACCGGAGGCGGCGATCGGCGTCCCGCGACCGTCGAAGACGATGAGGTAGGGAGACAAGCTCGTTGCTATGTCGACCGGCGGCGTATTCGGCAAGAGCACGCTCGGGGCCATGCCGCCGGCGAGAGCGACGGCAGCGTCTTCAGCCATCTGGACCTGGGGGTCATTCGCGCTCTGCCGAACGATTTGCTGCGCCACGCCGTAAATGAGCCCGGCGAAGAGCGTAACGGCAACAAGTACCGGCAAGAACGTTTCGGCGAACGAAGCGGCGCGTTGGAAAACAGTGCTTTTTATCATCTTATGTTCTCAATGATACCACGAGCTCTCAGATATTCGTTCCGAAAAGCGCCAGGAATTTCACCGGATCGATAGAAACCTCGTTTATGCGCACTGAAACATGAAGGTGGGGGCTCTCTGCGTAGCCCGTCTGGCCGGATAAACCGATGACCTGACCGCGCTCGACCAGTTCGCCGACGTTCACGTTGATCTTCGAAAGATGCATGTACAATGTCTGGACGCCCAGACCGTGATCGACGACGATCGTCTTGCCGTAATTGCGGTAGGTGCGCACGAGGCGTACGATACCCCGGTTCATCGCCCGGACACGCGTCCCGATCTCCGCTCGGAAGTCGGTGCCTTTGTGCGTGATGGTCTGGTCGACGGTCTGCCTGCTGTAACCGTAAGGATCGGTCACCACGATATCCGTGTTGAGCGGGACCCGGAACGGCTTCGACCAAAGCGCGCGGGCGAAGGTGCGGAGGCCGACAAGCGAAGCGTTCTCGGCGGCGAGCGTCGAGACAAGCTTCTGAGCGCTCGAGGTCGTGTTGCCGCCCAACTTCTCCGGAATGCCGAGCGGCGCCTTGTACATCTCGCGATTCGCGACCGTAATGTCCTGCGCCAGGGTCGTCCTGTCCGAGAGCGTTGCCCGAAAAGAGTAAGTGCCCGGGGCGAGGCGTAGATCTGCGCCGAGAAGCACATGCTGCGTCCCTTGATATGCGAAGGCCGGTACGGTCTCGTCGTGCCACGTCGCGCTCCGAACGGTCGAGTTCGTTCGAAGATCGAGCAGGATCGGGTCGCCCTGGAGCACGGTCGAGGACGGCGTTGCCACAATGGTCGCCGCGTGGACGAACGGCGCGAAGAGAAAAATGAAGATTATCGGAAGAATGAACTTGAACATTGCCTCTATATAAAAGAGAACGGTCAGCGCCTGATCAGGTTTCGGCCGGATGCCTCTTATTGAACGACCAGTCGTTGCACGAACACGATGCCACCCTGAAGAACGCCGACCACGCTGACACGTCTGTTAACAAAGGGCGGCCAAACATCGAGCGCATTGCACGGCGTGAAATTCTTTCCGTCGCCGCAGATGCTCGAACCGTCGAACCGCAATTCCGCCATGAGGCCCGGCTTACCTGACTGCTCGTACGAGAGGTACGGCGTGTTCGGCGTCAGGCCAGGATTATTCGCGATCACAACGCCCGTCTGTGAAAAAGGCTGGGCGGGCGGCAACGTGATACCGACCTGACCCGAAGTATCCACGACGCAATCGTGATACGGTACCTTCTTCCCCTCTTGGAAGAAGGCGGTATTGCCCTTGTTCCAAAAAACGAAACTTTCATCCGAATTCGCGTACCGCGCGCCGTCAGCCGATCTGACCTGGGGCAAGGTCATCATCCGCCCGTCCGATAGCTGGAGCGTAACCCGGTTCGCGGCATAGAACGTGGCGTGGATACTGTTCCCGCCGCCGCAAACGAACATGACGTCATTCGCCGCGGCGGACGGCATGGTCGAGCTGTTCGCGCCGGAGATCGGCTGCGTCCCGGTCGCTTCCCCCGGGCAGGCAGCGAACTCGCAGTTCGGTCCGGTCCGACCGATCGAGGAACCGTCCGGGCAGATCTTCGCGTCCGCCGGACAGGGCTGCTGTTGTTCTTGGGCGCGCCGAACAAGGTCCGGGCGCAATAGCGCCGTTCCGACCGCAACGATGACAATTACAAGTCCGATGAGAGCCAAAATATCTTTTTTGGTCATGCACGTATTATAACCCAAGCCGAAACGAAGAAAGGACGGCCCGAAGACCGGGACCGTCCCTCTCTTGCTCGCATCGGTTGCCGACTAGTCGCTCTCGAAGAGAGCCCGCTCCTCCGGCGAGAGCTTCTCGAGCGCCTTGGCTTTCATGGCGGCCTTCGCTTCCGTCTCGGGCTCCAGCTCAGCCTTCTCGTTCGGATGAACGATGAAGCCGGTTCGCCCGTCCTTGGTCGCCACCTCGACCGGAGAGACGTGGGCGTTGCCACCCCACTCGCCCTTGCCGACCGCGAAGGCCTTGGCCAGACGCTCGGTCTTGAAGTATCCGAGCACCTTGTTGATGCCTCCACGCTCGCCGATCTCGGCAACCTGACACCACGTCTCGATGTGGAAGCCGGTCAGATCGACGACGTCCACGAATTCCTTGTTCACGGAGAGCCTCCCTTCTGCTGGCCGTATCCTAGGACCACATGGCAAAAAAATCAATGCCTAACTAACTATTTCTTCGCCGGCGCGTAAAAGACGAGCTTGTATCCGTCGGGGTCCTTCACGGCGAACTCGCGCTTGCCCCACGGCCAATTGCGCGGGCCATGTTTTATCACCATCCCTTTCCTTAGGAGCATCTTATAATGCGCATCCACATCGTCTACTTCGACATAGGTATAGATACCAAGCCCTTTCGGCTTCAAACCGGTCTCGTTCTTGATTGGCGTTTTTTGTTCGTCAATGAAAGCCAGTGTGAAATCGCCAAGCTTCACGCAAACCCCGTCCCCTGATCTTGTGACCGGAAAACCGCAGCGCGCATAAAAATCTATGGTCTTTGCCAGATCGCTCGCGTAGAACAAGCTCGAATGGAGGCGCTTTATCATGTTTTCATCCTATCTCCGCCCGGCGCGGAGGGCAAATACCAGGCTAGTGAACGCGATGTGATAATATTTATAAAGATTTCCCGCCGTCAGGCGCCGAGAAACGCGCATGCACAAAACCCTCGAAGAGCAGATCAAACAGATCGTCGGCGACAAGGGGCCGCCATCCCCGGAGGCGTGGGCCGAGTTCTTAAAAACCGTAGATCGAACGTACGAAGAGTACGACACGCATCGGGCCCGGATCGAAAGCTATCTAGCCAACGAGATGGGCTCGACGAAACGGCATACCGAAGAACTGGAAGTCGCCAAGAAGGCAATGCTGAACTTGCTCGAGGACATCGACGAGGAGAAGAAAAAAGTGGAGGAGAAGGTCAGAGAACGCACGAAAGAGCTCCAGGAAGAGCACTCCCGGCTCATCACTTCCATCGACAGCTTGGCTCTGGGATTCATCCTGACCGCCCGGGACGGCAAAGTGCTGGCCATCAATCGGGCGGCGCGTCAACTCTTAGGCTTCGATGATAATTCGACCGAGCTGCCGAACATCCACCAGATAACGGAAAAATTCCAAGGCGCTTTCAATCTCGAGGATCTCTATAATAGCTGTCTGGCAAAACGCCAATCACTCGACACGCGCGACGTTTCCTTCAATAAAAGATTCCTCTGGGTCTTTGTTTCTCCCATCGTCGTCGCCGCGCGTCCAGAGGAAGCCATCGGGACAGCGATCCTCATCGACGATATCACCGAAGCTAGGATCCTGGAAAGAACACGGGAAGAGTTCTTTTCCATCGCTTCGCACGAGCTCCGGACGCCGCTCACCGCCATACGCGGGAACGCATCGCTCATCAAGGATTTCTACGCCCAGAAGAACGACCCAGAAACAATGAAGGAGATAATGAGAATGGTCGACGATATCCATCAGTCGAGCATCCGACTCATTGCCATCGTGAACGATTTCTTGGACGCTTCCCGGCTCGAACAAAAGAAGATCGAGTTCAATCTGACAACTTTCGCGCCACTCGATCTTTTGCGCACCGTCGTGAAAGAATTCGAAAAAATGGCCAATGATGCCGGCGTTGCGCTCGTCCTCGAGGAGCCGGCTGACCCGCTCCCGAACATATTCGCGGACCAAGACCGCACAAAGCAGATAATCATCAACCTCATAGGCAACGCCTTGAACTATACGCGTCAGGGCGGCATCACCGTTAAAGCCGAACGCGACGGAGATAACGTAAAAATAATCGTTTCGGACACCGGAGTCGGTATCGCGCCAGAGAACCAGCCGCTCCTCTTCCGGAAATTCCAGCAAGCCGGCACTAGCATCCTGACAAGGGACGCCACGCGCGGCACCGGCCTCGGTCTTTACATCTCGAAACTTCTCGCTGAAAGCATGAACGGAGGCATCGAGCTCGTCCGTAGCGAGGTCGGCAAGGGTTCAACATTCTGTGTCGTCCTGCCGGTCGCGAGGGCGTGAAGGAAGCGGGTCATGATCTCTCGTTTTGATTTACGCCCCGCCGCGGCGTAAGATATCTATGTATCAATGGCCAGAGTACTCATTGTCGAAGACGACCCGGCAGTTCTCGCGCTCTATAAGAACGTTTTTCACCTGTCCGGTCATGAGGTCGAAACCGCCGAGAACGGCGAAGTAGCGCTCACAAAACTCAAAGGCGGAGCCCTGAAGCCGGACATCATACTTCTCGATATCATGATGCCGAAGGTGAATGGTTTAGATGTTCTGAAAAAACTGAAGCAAGACCCCGAATACGAGCCGGTTCGGCCCGTTCCGGTCATCGTCCTCACGAACTTGGAAAGTTTGAGCGGCCCGCGCGACCTGAACCTGGCCCTGGAGCTCGGCGCTGTCCAGTATTTCATAAAAAGTCAGATGGATCCCGCCGACATTGTCAAAAAAGTGGAGGAGGCGCTCAGAGTCAGTCCGCTCGTCCATAAATAAAGAACGAGGGCGCGACCGAGGTCGCGCCCTTTGTTGATCATTGTTCTGTCTTGGAAAGTGCTCGTCAGCGGCGGCAGCGGATCGCCTCGGCGGCGGCGTACTCCTTGCAGGCCTCGTTCTCGCAAGAGCGGACGCTGGCTCGGCCGCAGACCGCTTCAACGACCGCCTGACCGCCGCAGCCAGCCAGATGAGCGATACAGTCATCTTCCAGCTGCCAGGGTGACACGGGCCTGAACTTCGCGTGCAGGATGGTGAGTTTCCTGACCGTCTCGACGAGACTGTAGACGAGAAGCGCGAGGAAAAGGACCGCCATAACGCCCATCGCGTTGGCACCGACCACGCCTCCCGTCTCGCCGCCGCTTTCCACGAACGCGACGGCGCCGAAGTACTGAAACACCAGGGCGCCGAGAGCGCTCGCGACCGCGGCGAACAGAACCCAACCCCACGAGCCGCTAGCCAGGTCGTTCGGACCGATGCGCGTGAAGTACGACCGGACCACTCGTATCATATCCTCCCTCCATCCTTATGTGCCGGGGCGGCGCACACCGCGCCAGTCCATCACCAGACCGGTCGCGAGGTAAGTGCTATAACCCGCGATGAGCTCGACCGGAGCGTCCGTGCGTACGTTCTTGAGCGTCAGGATGTGCGCCGTCGCCTCGTGACGAAGGCTGACGACGCGGTACAGACCGGCCGGGAGACAGCCGTTCTTGTCGAGCCCGCACCCGAAAGTGCGGTTGCAGGCCCGGAGCGGTTCGACGACGACCTCGAAGACGGTCCCCTCGCGCAGCAGTGGCACGCCGCAGCAGGTGGAACGCGCCCCGAACTGGTCCCGGAGATGCGTCTCGATCGCAGAAACGACGAGTGAGGACAACCTGACAGGTTCAAACATCGGACGCCTCCCTTCGGTCCGCTGGCGTTTTGCCAACCATTTCTCCGGCGGGGATGATGCCCTCGCAGTGGAACGATTCCAGAGCCTCGCTAACAGCGCAACGCTTGAGCGCGCAGACAAGCCGTTCGAGTTCGTCGGCGCTCGTTGCGTAGACCCGAAGATGCGGCGCCGGCCTCAGCGAACCGCAACGGTACCTGATGTCCGTGCAGGATTCGATCGTCACAGCGACCGTCTCGAGACCGGCCTCCTTGAACGCTCCGATGAGAGAACGCTTCAAATAGCCGGCCCGGATGTCGCTGTAACCGCACATCTCAATGGCGA